>JACQYS010000009.1 GCA_016208105.1 Desulfovibrio sp. | reverse complement strand
GCCTTTTCGGTTCCGAACCGGCGCTGGAATGTAATCAGGTCCATATCGTGGTAAGGTTTGGCCATGGCGAGCCTCCTCAACAGTCTAGATTCTTTCTATAAAGTATGGAAATTGCGGAGCGAAGGCAATAGCCACGTTTTTATTTGCTTTCGCCAATACCGACTCATCTACATTTACTCTCCGATTAAAAGAGGAAAGGGGAATCTCATGGTCATCTCCCGCAGTGTTCTCGCTTGTCTGTGTTCCTTCATAGTCCTTTTGATTTCGGGCTGTGGCTATAACGTCATGCAGCAGAACGAGGAGAACGTGAATCGGGCCTTCGGCGACGTGCAGGCCTCCCTTCAGCGCCGGGCGGACCTGATCCCTAACTTGGTGGAAGTTGTAAAGAAGTATGCTGCGCACGAGAAGGATACACTCACGGCGGTCACCGAAGCCAGGGCCAAGGCTTCATCAATCCAGTTGAACGCCCAGACTCTGTCCGATGCTCAGGCCATGGCCAATCTGCAAAAGGTCCAGGGAGAGCTGTCCTCCGCTTTGTCCCGGCTGATGGTGGTGGTTGAACAATACCCTAGCCTCAAGGCTGATCAGAGTTTTCGCGATCTGCAACATCAGCTCGAAGGAACTGAGAACCGCATAAACGTGGCCCGGCAGCGCTACAATGAGGCCGCGCAGATATACAACTCCTCTCTGCGAATCTTCCCCAACAGCGTGACAAATTCCATCCTCCTGCACCTGACGCCCAAGGAATATTTCCGCGCCGACGAGGCTTCCCAGAAGGCCCCGCAGGTCAAGTTCTAACGGTAGTGGTGTTGCCGTCCCGGGCGGGGCTCAGGAAGCGCATGAGTGGGCATTCGCGTGAAATGATCTCACATAGCCCGCGGCACGACACAGCAATACCGGTGTTGGTGGTGTTGAAACGCAGAGCCGTGTTGTAAATTATTGCCACACCATTCAGGCAGGCGTCATGAAAAGCCTCACCCCGTCCTTGTACGCCTTTCTCATCCTTTTGGCCGCCCTGTGCCAGTTGGTCGCGCCAGGTGCTGTCCTGGCAGGTGAGGTCAAGGTCCCTGCCTTAATTAGCCACGTCAACGACTACGCGGACTTCATTTCGCCTCAGGTAAGGCAGGAGCTGGAAGAGGCCCTCAAGGCCCTTGAAACGAATGACTCCACCCAGGTGGTGGTGCTCACGGTGCCGGACCTGCAAGGTCATCCCCTGGAGGATTTCTCCATCAAAGTCGCCCAGACCTGGGGGCTTGGCCGCCAAGGCAAGGACAACGGAGTGCTCGTTGTGCTGGCCAAGGCCGAACGCAAGGTTCGCATCGAGGTGGGCCGGGGGCTGGAGGGCGTGCTCACCGACGCCCTGGCTGGGAGGATCATCGACCAGGAAATGATCCCCAGGTTCAAGAATCAGGACTTCGACGGCGGAGTGCTGGCCGGAGTGAAGGCTATCGTCCAGGTGGTGAAGGGCGAATACACGGGTACCGGGACCAGGCTCACCAAGTGGAAGTTCGACACCCACGCTTGGGCGGTCATCCTGGCACTTGTGCTCACGGCATTATGCTGCAAGCAAAAAGGCTGGGTGCGGGGCAGTGTGGGAGGGATCACGTTCTCATCTGCGGCAATGGTTTTGGCCTTTAGCCTCACAGGTGTGCTCGTGGCTCTGGTGGGTGGCGTTGTGTTCGGGTTACTCGTCCCCTACCTGCTTCGGCTGGATCCGCCCAGTGGTGGAGGCGATGTGATACTCGAAGGTGTCGCCAGGGTGGTCGTTGGAGGACTAGGCAGCTTCATTGGCGGGGGAGCTTCGGGAGACTGGTAGAATGCACGGAAGAGGAGAGATCGTATGGAAAGCCCGACAGCATGTTCCGGGGGTATTCTAACCAATGACCAGTGCAGACGCATAGAGGCCGCTGTCAGGAATGCCGAAAAGCTCACCTCAGCCCAGATAGTGCCTTTGGTTGTCCCTGCAAGCCACTATTACCCTCAGGCAGAACTGGTTGGAGGACTGATCCTGGGTTACTTGATGGCCTTTGCGGTGCACTTTTTTCTTGAGTCGGAAAGCTTCTTGTTGTTCTCCGCTATTTTCGCAGTATTTCTCATGGTAGCCTTGCAAGCTTGCCGCCACATTCCCGTTCTCAAACGAAACTTCTTGCGGAAGGCTGACGCAAAACACGAAGTGCGAAAGGCGGCTGCGGACGCTTTCCACCGTCACGCTCTGAGTGCGACCAGCAACCGAGCCGCGGTGCTCATCTATGTCTCCCTTTTCGAACGCAGGGTGTGGGTGCTGGCCGACAAGGCCGCGGACCAGGCTGTGGGCAGTCGAATCTGGCAGGACGCGGTCTCAGTGGTGACAGACGCCATGCGACAGGGCGAGCCGGACAAGGGACTGATCCAAGCCGTGACACTGTGCGGCAAGGCCTTGGCGCCTTTTTTTCCGCCAGCTTCCAACCAGGTGAACGAACTGCCCGACCTTATTTTGGGGGGTGAACCTGCGAATTGACCAAGCGCTTTGATCGTGTCAACCAGGGGGCCATGCGAACCCTCCGTATCCTGTCCCTGTGTGCCCTGTCCTTGCAACTCGCCGCCAGCCTCGCCCTGGCGGACAAAGCCTCCGACCTCGAGCTCGTACGCCGCTGCTACCCCGATGCGGTCAAAGCCGTTGAGAAAGACGGCCTTCTTCTCTCGGACGGCGTCCACCTCATCTACGACGACGGCCGCGCAAAAGACGCCGATGCGGCGCTGGAGAGCCCCGACATCGAGGACATGCTGACCCAGCCGTATCCTCTCTCCCGCGTTACAGCTGAGCCCGAGCCCGGGTTTCATCCCGGCCGCAGGCGGGTGACCGCCCTGTTCAAGGCCGTCTACGGCCACAACGCGGATGAAGTGAAGGCCAACCTGGTGCCGGTGCGGTTTCTGGGCTCAACGGTGCAGTTCAATTCCAAGAACGGGGCGGCCCAGGCCCTGGAGGCCGTCGGACGGGAACTGGATTCTCTGTTGGTCACGCATCCACAGTATAAAGCCAGGCTTTTGCCCTTGAGCGGGACCTTCGCCTGGAGGTCCATCGCCGGAACGGAGCGGCTCTCCATGCATAGCTTTGGCGCGGCCATCGACGTCAACTCCAAGCTCAACACCTACTGGCAGTGGTACAAGGGCAACGATCCTCTGGGGCAACGCCTGGCCTTTCCCCCGGAATTGGCGGAAGTGTTCGAGCGCCACGGCTTCATCTGGGGCGGCAAGTGGGCCGAGTTCGACATCATGCACTTTGAGTACCGTCCGGAACTCATAGCCAAAGCTAAAGCTGGGAGATGACGGCCAAAGGCTGAACCGTTTCAAGGGGAAAATCCTACCAACCCCCGCCTCCACCGCCGCCACCACCTCCGCCGGACCCGCCGCCTCCACCGCTGCCCGAGCTTCCCGAACTCGAGGAAACGGCCGAGGAGAATGCCGATCCCAGGCTGTCGCCAAAGCTCCCCGGCGACGTGGAATCCCAACTCGAACCGGAGTACCACACGGGGGAATACCCTTGCGGCGACTGGGCGGCCCGAGCCAGCACCTCCGCGAAGCGCTCGCCCCACTGTTGCTCAACGTCCAAGGCCATGGCGTAGGGGAGATACTTTTCAAACAGTTCGGGAGTCTCTTCGGGTGGGTTGAGCAGGTTCAGACGATCCTTCTCGGCCACACCCAGATAGAGCTCGAACCCCTCGAGCTGGTCCATCACCTGCCTGCCCTCCTTGGTAGGGGCCTTGAGCAGATGGAAGAAAACCGCGCAGACCGTGCCGGAAGCCAGTAGCAGCGCAGCTCCGAGCGGAGAGCTGCTCGCGCCGAAGAAAAATAGTCCGGCCAGCTCCCCCAGCACGAATGGCACAGCAAAGGCCGTGATGAAGATGGCCGAGGACCACTTGAAGAAACGGCCCTGCCCGGTAAGGGCTTCGTTCCATGAAGCGGCCACCCGGGAAAGCAGCAGAGCGGTCCCCAGAGTCCAGATGGAGAGCCACACGGCCGAAAAAAGCGCGGCTTCGAGTTGCGGCCCGGAGAGAACCACCAGAACCACGGTGCCCAAGGCCAGGAGCACGCCTGGGAAAAACCAGTTCAGGTTGGGTTTGAACAGGTATCCAGTGTACGCGTTTCGAAGGGCCTTTCTCAGTTCATCCCTGGCACCCTGCAGAACGTCCCTCTGTGACTGGTCGATCTCCAGGGGCGAACCCTTCTCGAAAAGCGCCTTGGCCGTGAGGTCTTCGTCCATCTTGCCCAGGCTTGCTCCCTTGCCCTTGCGGGTAAGGATGAATTCCCCTTTCTCTTTCTCGGTGATGGTCAGCGCTCCTTGCACAGCCAGGCTGACGATGGCGCAGGGCAGGTCCCTGGAATCGTAGCCCATGCGGCTGATGTAGCGGGCCGCGGCAGGGGAGATGTCCGCGGGCGGGGCATAGAGAGGGATGATTGTTCCCCGGGCGGGATCACGTCCCGCAATAGCCCAGGCCGTGATGAAGTAGATCATGAGAAGGATGAATCCTGCCACGGCCGCTGCCATGGCCGGATTGGAAGCAAGAGCGGCTAAGACAAACGCTTTTCCCTCTGGCTTGGATACAAATCCCTTGGGCCAGGCCACGGCCACGGTGAGCCCCTCGCCGGGCTGGAGCGTCCGGGTGGATTCGACGATCACCCGGTCGGGCCCCTTCTGCTTCACCACGAAATCCTGACCCTTGTAACCCTTGGGGCCCGTGTAGGCCGCGAACTGACGGACCGACGCGCCGGGAGGAAGCACCACCTCCGCCCTGGCCCGCTCCACCGGAAAGGCCCAGGCGTTTCCGGTAACGTTCCAGTACACTTCGTCATAGTCCTGGAAAAAGCGCACCTGGAACAGGGCGTCGTAGGCCAGGGTATAGGCGTAGCTGCCGGGCCGAAGCAGAACATCCTTCTTGCCCAGGTACACCCGGAACATCTCCCCCTTGTCCCCTGTGTGCCAGGATTCGGCCCCCCCGTCGCGCAGGACATCGCGGACCCGGTAGGCAGGGCCGTACAGCGAATCCAGTCCGCTTTGAGCCGGCAGGATGAGGTCGCGGAAGATGCCCCGCTTGATCTTATCTCCTTGGGCCACGGCCGTTATTCTTTCCGTCACCTCCAGCATGCCCGAGGGCTGGACAACTATTATAGCGTCGAAGGAGGTTATGCGTTCCTGTTCGGCCCAGGAAGCACGGGGGCCGAGTGGACCGGATGCCAGCACAAGAACCAAGGCGACAAAGGCTGGGAGAAGGCTTCGGATGCGCATGGTCAGCCCTGGGGCTTCTGGAAGTCGACCTTGGGTACCTGACGCTTGGCGTCGTCCTCGGCCTCGAAGAATTCCGCTTTGGAAAAGCCGAAGGTGTTGGCCACCAGGTTGGACGGAAACGAATCCACCGCAATGTTCAAGTTGCGCACTGCGCCGTTGTAGTACCTCCTGGCCAGTTGCAGCTCGGACTCGATGTCGGCCAGGGAGCGCTGCAATTCAAGGAAGTTGGCGCTGGCCTTGAGCTCCGGATAGGCCTCGGCCATTGCCAGGAGCCTGCCCAGGGCCTCGCCCAGGGGACCTTCGGCCCTGAGGCGGTCGGCCGGGGTTTTGGCCGAGAGGCTCTGGGCCCGAAGCTCGGCGATCTTCTCGAAGAGTTCGCGCTCGTGGGCCATGTAGCCCTTTACCGTGTCGACCAGGTTGGGGATAAGCTCGGACCGGCGGGTGAGCTGCACGTCCACGCCGCTCAAGCCTTCGGCCACCATGTTGGTGTTCCGGACCAGACTGTTGTAAAGAACCACGACCCAGAGGGCCAAGATCAGGGCCAGTGCGAGTAGGATCAGCAGAGTAGTCATTGGTGGAACCTCGGGTAACTTATTTCCAGCTGTAAAGCCCATAAACGCCATGGAATCACCCTGTCAAACCCGGGGCCGCTTCGCCCCGAGCCCCTCCGGGCGCATGCACCTGGGCAACGCCTGGACAGCGCTCCTGGCCTGGCTATCGGCCAGGTCCAAGGGCGGGACCATGGTGCTGCGCATGGAGGACCTGGATCCGGACCGGTCCAAGGAACACTTCGCCCGGGCCATACTGGACGATATGGCCTGGCTGGGGCTTGACTGGGACGAAGGCCCGGACAAGGGCGGCCCGCACGGCCCCTACAGCCAGGACGAACGCCGGGGCTACTACCAGAAGTGCCTGGAAACACTCGAGGCCAGGGGGATGGTGTACCCCTGCTACTGCACCAGGGCCGAGCTTCGCGGGGCAGCCCATTCCTCGCATTCAGATGAACCCCACACAGCACACGAAGGCGTCACCCAGGCCCCGCACGCGGGCGAGTCCGAGCCGGTTTACGCAGGCACCTGCCTGGCACTCTCGGACACGGACCGATCCGCCAGGCAGGCCAGTGGGCGTTTGCCGTCGCTTCGGGTCAAGGCGCCATCAGTGAGAATTGAATTCACGGATATGGCCCTTGGCCCATACGCCCAGGAACTGGCCGCGCAGTGCGGCGACTTCGTGCTACGCCGCTCCGACGGGGTCCACGCCTACCAGCTGGCCGTGGTGGCCGATGACGCCGCCCAGCGCATCACCGAGGTGGTTCGCGGTGCGGACCTCTTGGAATCCACGGCCAGGCAGATATTTCTCTACCGTACCTTCGGCTGGCCGGAACCGAATTTCGCCCACGTGCCACTGCTGGTGGACCCTGACGGCAGGCGGCTTTCCAAACGCAGGGGGGACGT
The DNA here is from genome assembly GCA_016208105.1 of Desulfovibrio sp. NCBI lineage: Bacteria > Pseudomonadati > Thermodesulfobacteriota > Desulfovibrionia > Desulfovibrionales > Desulfovibrionaceae > Desulfovibrio > Desulfovibrio sp. The sequence goes on along the minus strand of JACQYS010000009.1, from coordinate 230,733 downwards.
GGACCTCGGCCGGCTGCGCCAGATGGGAGTGCCTCCTGAAGTGGTGGTCGGCTTTCTGGCCTGGAAGGCCGGGCTTCTGGACGCGCCGCGCCCGGCGAAACCCTATGACCTGATCCGAAATTTCAGTTTCGGCGGACTCCCTGCCGGCCCTGTGGTGGTGGAGGAAGGTTGGATGGAGGTGGTTAGATGACGCGGTGTTTGGTTTCAGGGGTGCGGGCAGTGCAGGCAATCTGGGTGCTGGCGGCTGTGTTGGGTCTTTTCCTCGTTTTTGCTGACGCCCCGGCCCTGGCCGCCAAAAAGAGCGAGAAGAAAAAGAAGTCGCAGGAGACGCAGGAAGCGAGCGAGCCTATCGACGTCAATGCGCCTGGAAGAACATGCTACAAGCTGAGTCCGGGTAGGCTCTTCCACCGCTGCGAGCCCCAGAGTTTGCCCTATGGCCGCTGCCGCACCGGAAACATGAGCTGCCGGGGCAATTACGAGCTTTCCCCCATCGGCTGGTACAAGTGCGCGGACCAGAACAAGAAGACCACCCCAACGCCAACAGCCGGTGCAATCTTCATCCTCGGCGACAACTCCAAACACCGCATGGACACGGGCCACGTGTTCGTGGTGGAGAAGGTGAAGGATGCCGGGGGAGGCCAGTGGGAGCTGACGCTTTCCCACACCAACTACGACCGGCGGTGCAGCCTGGAGACCGACGTGCTGGCCGGGTACGACGAGCACAAGAAACTGCTCACCATGCGCACCGGGCAATGGAGCAAGTGGGGGAAGAATTTGAAGGCTTTGGGGTTTATAGTGCAGTAATTGGACCTAACGCTAAAGTTTAGTAACTGTAGAGCTGCTCCAAGGTGCGTTAGCTCCATTCTGTGTGAATGAAATGTCTGTTGTGCTTTTATAGAGTGTCTCATAAAGAAGGAAAATAAACCTATTACAAAGGCTGGATTACAAGTTCTTTCTGAATATATTCAGGTTTATACTTGATGAATCTGGAGATTTCTTTTGAGCACTGCCCTCGCCGAATGCAGACCCTATGTCCGTGTTCCATGACTCAAAGGCCTTCATTAACTTTTCAAAACTATCGATGTTTAGCTTGTTGTCGTGTTTGTCAATGCCAGCTATGCTGCGAATGTAGACTAACTCTACGAAAGTACCAAAAGGAATGAGTTTGAACTTTTTACAAGTACTGGATTTGAAATAGATATCTGCAGGTGTGACATAGTGTGCTTTGTCAAGTTCTGGCAAAAGATGGATCCTGCGAAAGGTGTTTATTATTGAGTTTATAGAGTCAAGAGCGTTGTTTATATTAAGTCTCATGCCCTTGTCACCTCCCAGGAATTCCGAAACCGCTTTTTCAAATGTTTCCGGAGGGGCATCGCCGGGAAGGTACTTAAACATCGTTTCAGTGTTATAGAATTTCTTCATGTACCCTTGGTTAAGCCCAAGTGTTTTTTCAGATTCTATCTTCTCTATTAGGTACCGTAAGAACTTTGTCGCATGCTTTCTCTTTAGGAATCTTGCCGATTGGTCTACTGCTGAGCGAGAAAATTTATAAAAAACTATTATTGTTGTTGTTAGGAATGCAGTTAACAAAGATGTTCTCATTATGTAGAGCAATACGATACTTGCGCTGTAATTTTTCTCGTTTGTGAAACTCTTGATGTCATTGATGGTGTTCGAAAATAACGAAAATGCGAGTATTCCGCTTATTAAAACAACAACGATAGTGACGAAAAATAGGACGAACCCGAGGGTGTTGTAGCGGAGAATTGACCTGTCGAGACTGAGCTGCAGGCTAGTTAGGTTGTGCGAACCATTATTGTTGTTACTGTTGTCTGCTATTTGCGAGTTAATGTTTCTGTGTTCCAGGATGATGAGGTTGGTTGTGTAGAAAGCTATTGTCGCAAGTATGATGATGAAAGAAATGTTTATGGATGCTTTATATAACTGTCCGTATAGTTCTCCAGAGTAAAATCTCTTGTCGATGTATGTCCTGATATTATCCGCGATGGCTTTCTTTTCGGGTTCTGAGTAGTTCTTGTATGATGAAATGTACTTTGCTATAGACTCTTGGACTGTAGTGTTAAGGGCGATAGTTATATTATCTTCTTTGCACATAATAGAGAATCTGCCTTTGCCTATGAATGCTACTGCAGCATCATGTTCACATTCTGTGGTTTTAATATCCTCTTTAATATGTTTCTCTATGGCGTTGTGGTTATTGTATAAAAAATCTTCTGTGTTAAGCGCATGAAACTTGATTCTGTCAAAGTTCTCATTAACTTTATTCTTGACATTCTCTATCGTTGCAAGGGTTAGTTTCGTGTTTGAAATGTTTACCTTTTTATCGTCAACAAATTCTATTGCATAGTCGTGAACGTTGTTGTTTGTTTCTATAGAAAGTGTTTGTGTGTTGATTATGCTGGTTACGTTGTTGTTTAGTTCTAATAGTGTAGTATGTAAGAGTGATAACAGTACAATTCCGAAAAAGAAGAGACAAAAAAAGTGAGATAATTTTAGCCAGGGTAAGTATGTACAAGTTTTTTTATCGCCAGTTTTTGATTTGATATAATATAACGTAGCGAGTGATAGTATCCCAAATACTGAAGCGGAAAAGAGTATGGCGTCAAATTTTGTGATGGAATATGTTTTTAATATTTCGATAACAGGAATAATACACGCTAAGAGTATAAGGAAAAGGATTGCTGCTATTCCACCAATGGCCCCCGCAATGGCGTAAGGTATATGAGCATTAACTTTATCCCAAGACATATGATCGCCCTTCAGAATATATGTGCGCCCCGAATCATATGTCCCATAACTGTTTCCGTCTGACTCGTAAAGCAAATAGCATGGTTTATCCTGCAGTTACATACCCCGTCGGGTCCTTCACCCCGGCCTCTTCAAACCCCTTCCTTCTGAGCAAACACGAATCGCATCTCCCGCAGGCCAGCCCCTCGGGGCTTGGGTCGTAGCAGCTGTGCGTAAGCCCGTAATCAACCCCCAGCTTCATCCCTTCCTCAATGATTCTGGCCTTATGCCACTGCATGAGCGGGGTATGGATCTTCATCGTAAGCCGTCCCTCGACGGCCTCTTTGATAGCTAAATTCGCCATGTTCTCGAACGCGGCCACGAACTCGGGCCTGCAATCCGGGTATCCGGAATAATCCAGCGCGTTCACGCCGATGAAGATGTCCGCTGCTGGCAGCACTTCGGCCCAGGCCAGGGCCAGGGACAGAAACACCGTGTTCCGGGCTGGAACGTAGGTAACGGGAATCTCGTCCTCCATCTCGTTCACGTCCCGGTCCTTGGGGACGTCGATGTCCGCAGTGAGGGCCGAACCGCCGATGGTCCCCAGCGGCACATCCAGAATAAGGTGCCCGGCCGCGCCCAGGTGCTTGGCCACCCGCTTGGCTGCCTCCAGCTCCACGGTGTGGCGCTGGCCGTAGCGGAAGCTCAGCGCGTAGGCCTTGAACCCCTGGGACTTTGCGATGGCCAAGCAGGTGGAGGAATCGAGCCCTCCGGAAAACAAAATTATCGCGTTTTTCACGCACTCACCTCTTCATAGGCATTCATAGTAGTCATTCCCGGTGAACACCGCACAAGCGGCTCTTCAAAGTTCCCGCAAACACCTGAGTGACTTACAGGGCTGGGGCCGGGTTGTCCGAGAGGGTGAAGAATCGTCTTCAGATCGATCCGAGCCCTCGCAGGATGGCCCGGCGCCAGCCCCACTCAGACCCCTCTTGCCTCCGGGTCCCAGATGATCTTGTGCAACTGCAGCCCAAGCCTCACCGGCAGGCGCGACTCAACAATCCAGGAGGCCAGATCGGCCGGGGCCAGAAGAGTCGTGGTGGGCGAAAAAAGGATGTGGCGCGGCATCACCGGCAGCGTCCGCACCACGTCGGCCGCATAGTCGAAGTCCCCCCTGTCGGCGATCACGAATTTCAATTCATCCTGCGGCCTAAGCTTCGCCAGACTCCCCAAGTCCATGCGCTCGTGCATGCCGCTGGAGGGGCACTTCACGTCCACGATGGCCACGGCGCGCTCATCCAGAACATCCACGGCAAAGGTGCCATTGGTCTCCACCAGCACCTCGTAGCCCTCGTCCAGCAGCCTGCGGACGAGCTCCGGGGTTTGTTCCTGGGCCAGGGGTTCGCCCCCGGTGATTTCCACCAGCGTGCAGCCGTGCCCGGCCACGCAGCCGAGCACTTCGTCCAGGTCCATGACCTGGCCGCCCTCCCAGGAATACGGAGTGTCGCACCAGGAGCAGCGCAGGTTGCACCCGGTCAGGCGGACGAAGGTGCAGGGCCTTCCCGCATGGGAAGACTCCCCCTGGATGGAGTGGAAGATTTCCGTAACCGTAAGCGGCATAAGACCACCATTTGACGCGAATCGGGCGAAAGCCTAATCCAGTTGTAGCCCGGCGTCAAAAGAGGCCGGGGCAAGGAGCATTTCATGAAAGTCAAAGACGACGTTTCCAAGCTGACCCACCTGGGCCACATGGAAACCGAATACCCCGACCACGCCGATTCCGGGCTGCTGGAAACCTTCCCCAACCGTTTCCCGGGACGCGACTACCAGATCACCTTTGAAACCGAGGAATTCACCAGCTTGTGCCCCAAAACGGGCCAGCCGGATTTCGGCTCCATTACAATCACGTATGTGCCTGGCCAGAGCTGCATCGAGTCCAAGTCGCTCAAGCTCTATCTCTTCAGCTTCCGGGGTGAGGCCTGTTTCATGGAGACCCTCACCAACACCATCCTGGATGATCTGGTGGCTGCGGTGCAGCCCAGGCGGATGATGGTGACCGGGAACTTCCGCCCTCGCGGCGGCATAGCCATAGTGGTGGAGGCAACCTACGAGGCCAATTTCCAGGACGAGTAGACGAGCCTTTTCTGGTTATTTCCTCCCAAATTGATCGGCTAGCCCTTCCATAGGGTGCAATCAGGTGTTATAGTTACCTTTCGTTGCCTACGACAGCTACAGAACAGGAGAATATCATGTGGGAATACACTGATAAAGTGCGCGAGCACTTCATAAACCCAAAGAACGTGGGTGAAATACCAGACGCTTCCTGCGTGGGCGAAGTGGGCTCCCTGGCCTGCGGCGACGCGCTGAAGCTTTACCTCAAGGTGGACGAGCAAGACCGCATCGTGGACGCCAAGTTCCAGACCTTCGGCTGTGCCAGCGCCATCGCCTCCTCCTCGGCTCTCACCGAGATGATCAAGGGCAAGACCGTGGATGAGGCCCTGGACGTCTCCAACCAGGACATCGCCGAATTCCTGGGCGGATTGCCCAAGGAGAAGATGCACTGTTCCGTGATGGGCAAGGAGGCCCTGGAAGCTGCCGTGGCCAACCTGCGCGGCCAGGCAGTGGCCCCGCATCAGGAAGGCGAGGTCGTCTGCGAATGCTTCGGCGTAACCGACGAGACCATCAAGAGGGCAATTGCCGAGAACAAGCTGAACACGGTGGAGGAAATCACCGACTACACCAAGGCCGGTGGCGGCTGCGGCAAGTGCCTGGACAAGCTGGCCGACATCCTGGCCGAGATGAAGGGGCAGAAGCTAAAGCCTCTGGAGCCTGTGGCGCAAAGGCCTGCGGGGCTCACAAATCTGCAGCGCATGAAGCTCATCTCCAAGATCATCGACGAAGAGATAAGCCCCAGCCTGCAAAAGGACGGCGGCAACATCGAGCTGGTGGACGTGGACGGCAAGAAGGTCCTGGTGCAGCTGCGCGGGGCCTGTTCCTCCTGCAAGTCCAGCCAGCTGACGCTCAAGCAGTTCGTGGAGAAGCGCCTGCGCGACGCGGTGGAGCCGGACCTGACCGTGGAGGAGGTGCGCTGACATGCCTGTGATCTACATGGACAACAACGCCACCACCAAGGTGGACCCGGCCGTGCTGGAAGAAATGCTGCCCTACTTTTCGGAGCAGTATGGCAACCCGTCCAGCATGCACACCTTCGGCGGCCAGGTGGGACGCAAACTGTCCGAAGCCCGCGAGCGCGTGGCCCAGGCCTTCGGCTGCACCCCGGGCGAGGTGATCTTCAACGCCTGCGGCACAGAAGGCGACAACACAGCCATCCGTTCGGCCCTGGGCTCCCAGCCTGAGAAGCGCCACATCATCACCACCAGGGTGGAGCACCCGGCGGTGCTCAACGTGGTGAAGCATCTGGAGAAAAAGTGGGGGTACGAGGCCACGTACCTTGGCGTTGACGAGCAGGGCCGCCTGGACCTGGACGAGCTCAAGGATTCCATCCGCCACGACACGGCGCTCATCTCCGTGATGTACGCCAACAACGAGACCGGCGTGGTGTATCCCATCCAGGAGATCGCCGAGATCGCCAAGGAACGCGGCGTGCTCATGCATACCGACGCCGTGCAGGTGCTGGGCAAGGTGCCGTTCGACTTGAAAACGCTGCCCGTGGATTTTCTGGCCGTATCCGGCCACAAGGTGCACGCCCCCAAGGGGGTCGGGGCGCTGTTCGTGCGCAAGGGAGTGCAGTTCAGGCCCTTCATGATGGGCGGCCACCAGGAACACGGCCGCCGCGCCGGCACCGAGAACACCACGGGAATCATCGGCCTGGGCAAGGCCTGTGAGATCGCCATGGGCAACATCGGCCACGAGAACTCAGTAGTGAAGGGGCTGCGCGACAAACTGGAGAAGGGCCTCGTAGCCGCGGTGCCCGATGTGCGCATCAACGGCACCAAGGATTCGCGCCTGCCCAACACCACCAACGTGTCCTTCCAGTACGTTGAGGGCGAGTCCATCCTGCTCATGCTGGACGCCTTCGGGGTCTGCGCCAGCTCCGGTTCGGCCTGCACCTCCGGGTCGCTCGAACCCTCGCACGTGCTGCGGGCCATGGGAGTTCCCTTCACCTTTGCCCACGGTTCCATCCGGTTCAGCCTGTCGCGTTTCAACACCGAAGCTGAGGTGGATCTTGTGCTGGCGGAGCTGCCCAAGATCATCGCCCGCCTGCGCGAGATATCCCCGTTCAAGAGAGGGGAGGGCGAAGCGCCTGCCTGCACCTGCTAGAAAAAGCTTGAAGAGGGATGGGCCCGGGGAAAGGCATATCAGTATGCTTTCCTCCCGGGCCCTTTTTTGAGTATTCATTGGGCGCTACGTTTCGTATCATTGGCTTTGCGTAAAGCCAGCCGGTTTTGGAGTGTCCATGCCCACGCCCGAGTATCCCACCTGTGCCGCATGCCCGTACGACTGGTCCGAACGCTTCTGCCGCAACGCCAAGGGCAAGGCTCCGAACAACTGCCCATCCACGCGCTTAAGGGAACTCTCCACCGAAGCCGTTGCCGCGACCCTTTCTGTGGAAAACAAAGAATTCGCGCGTCAGGCATCCATCCAGGAGTGCGAATGCTACGGCGGCCGGGAACTGGGTTATGCTGCGGTTCGAACGCTCAAGCCCCGCATCGTGGAGATCGTGGAATTCGCCAGGCGCCTGGGCTACCAGAAACTCGGCCTGGCCTTCTGTATCGGACTGCGAAAAGACGCCGCCATTGTGCAGGAAATATTTGAAACCAACGGTTTCGCCACTGTGTCCGTGGCCTGCAAGGCGGGAGCGGTTCCCAAATCGGCAATGGGGCTTGGCCCTTCCGAGCAGGTGGACCCGGCTGCAGCGCACGAGAGCATGTGCAACCCGGTGTTTCAGGCCGAGGCATTGAACGCCATGGGAACGGACTTCAATGTGCTGCTCGGGCTGTGCGTGGGGCACGATTCGCTTTTTTTCAGGTACGCCAAGGCTCCGTGCACGGTGCTGGCCGTGAAGGACAGGGTGCTTGGACACAACCCGCTGGCCGCGGTACGGGAGTACGACGGCTACTACCGGTATTTGAAAAAGCCTTTGGCCTGACGCGCAAACGCCTGGATTGAAGGCGCTGGAGAGGATAGAATCCTCCTAGACAAGCCGCAATGAGCGGCATGAGGGAACATATGAAAATCGCATCGAGCATGATCGAACTGGTGGGGGACACCCCGCTGGTGCGTTTGAACCGAATCGGGGCGGGGCTTGACGTGCAGCTGGTGGCCAAGCTGGAGTCGGCCAACCCGTGTTTTTCCGTGAAGGACCGCATCGGGTTCAACATGATCCTGGACGCCGAGCGCCGGGGTCTGGTGGACAAGGACACCGTGATCGTTGAGCCCACCAGCGGCAACACGGGCATTGGTCTGGCCTTCATGTGCGCCGTGCGCGGCTACAAGCTCATGCTGACCATGCCCGAATCCATGAGCATTGAACGACGTACCCTGCTCAAAGGATTCGGGGCAAAACTCGTGCTCACCGACGCCAAGAAGGGCATGAAGGGGGCCATCGAAAAGGCCAGCGAGCTGGTAAAGGAGCTGCCCAAGGCCTACATGCCCATGCAGTTTTCCAATCCGGCCAACCCCGAGATCCATCGCCTGACCACGGCCGAAGAAATCTGGCGGGACACCGATGGCCGCCTGGACATGTTCGTGGCCGGGGTGGGCACCGGCGGTACACTCACCGGAGTGGCCCAGGTGCTCAAGGCCAAGAAGCCGGAAGTCTCCATCGTGGCTGTTGAGCCGGACGCATCCCCGGTGCTCTCCGGCGGCGATCCCGGGCCGCACGCCATCCAGGGCATAGGCGCAGGATTCGTTCCGGACAATCTGAAGCGTGAACTCATCGACGAGGTCTTTAGGGTAACCAACGAACAGGCCCTGGCCATGGCCAGGCGCATGCTCCGCGAGGAAGGCATCCTGTGCGGCATCTCCTCGGGGGCCATCTGCCACGCTGCGGTTGAGATTGCCAAACGCCCGGAGAACAAAGGGAAGATGATCGTTTTCATAGTGTGCGACACGGGCGAGCGCTACTTGAGCACCGCCCTTTTCACTGACATGGAGGACCCGAAGTGATGCACGAACGCCATGTGCTGGCCAGCCTGACCCCGGAGAAGGAAGTGATCGAGGATGTGGTGGGCAGGCTGTGCGCTCCTTCGTCGTACCAGGCATTCGCCTGCCGCAAGCTTACGGATTCGCCCATGCCCTCGCTGAAATCCCTGTCTGAGGTGGTGAACCGGCTCAAGGCTGTGTTGTTCCCTGGGTATTTCGGTGATTCCGAGGTGACGCCCGACACCATATCCTATCATACCGGGACTCATCTGGACGTCATCTTCCGCAAGCTGGCGGACCAGATAAAGCGCGGGTACTGCTTCGTGTGCGTGGGGGAGAACAAGGCCTGCACCGGCTGCGAAGACAGGGCCATGGAGAAGGCCACCGCCTTCTTGAAGTCCGTACCGGATATCCGCGAGAAGCTGGTCCTGGATGTCAAGGCCGCCTACGAGGGAGACCCTGCGGCCAAGAGCCCGGGCGAGACGATATTCTGCTACCCGAGTATCACGGCGCTCATCCACCAGCGCATCGCGCATGAACTGCACAAGCTCGACGTGGACATCATCCCGCGCATAATAACGGAGATGGCCCATTCGGAAACCGGCATCGACATCCATCCCGGGGCTCGGATCGGCAAGAGTTTCTTCATCGACCACGGTACCGGAGTGGTCATCGGAGAAACCTGCATCATTGGCGACAACGTCCGCGTCTACCAGGGCGTGACCCTTGGGGCCAAGAGCTTCCCCAAGGACGAGCAGGGAAACCCTATGAAAGGCCTGGCACGCCATCCCATTGTGGAGGACGATGTGACCATCTATTCAGGCGCCACGGTGCTTGGGCGCATCACCGTGGGCAAGGGCTCGGTGATTGGCGCCAACGTGTGGGTCACCTCGGACGTGGCTCCCGGGGCCAAGGTCATGAAGGCGAAGATCGAAAAGGGGTAGACCTATGTCAGCTCAGGCTCTGAAGCTCGTTATCGCCATGGTGGGGCTGCCCGCATCGGGCAAGTCCACGGTGGCCGCCAAGATCAAGAAGTGCCTCGTGTCCGAAGGGGTCGAGGTCGGGGTTTTCAACAACGGCGACGTGCGCCGGGAAATGTGTGGAGCCCAGGAGACCTCCTGCCCTGAATTCTACGCGCCCGAGAACATGGACGGCGTAGCCATCCGGGAGAAGATCAACCGCATCAACCTGGAACGGGCCGCGGATTTTTTCAATGGGAAGGGCGAGGTGGCCGTGCTGGACGCCACCAACGTGTCAAGAAAGCGCCGGCAGGCCATAAAAGCGTTCTTCCCCGGTTATCCGATCTTCTTCATCGAATGCGTCAACGATGACCCGGAACTCATCGCGGCCAGTATTTCGCGAAAGGTGAACCTGCCGGATTTCGCCCACCTCTCTCCGGAGAAGGCCGAGGAAAGTTTCAGGGAGCGCAGGCGCTACTACGAAAGGATTTACGAGCCCCTTGGCAATGAAGAGAACTTCGTGGTGCTCGATACATTGAACAAGAAGATCGAGCGGGAGCGGGTTCAGGCGGTGCTGCCGCACTACCGCGTCGTGCGCGACCTGCTGGTGTCTGACTGGGTGCAGAACCTGTATCTGGCTCGCCACGGCGAGACGGTCTTCAATCTGGACAACCGCATCGGCGGCGACCCGGACCTCACGACCCGGGGCTTGGTTCAGGCCCAGGAGCTGGCCTGGCATTTCAAGGAAACGCCCCTGCCGTACGTGTTCACCAGCATGAAAAAGCGCACCCAGCAGATGGCCCAGCGCCTCTGCGACGGCCGTACCGATTGCCGGGTCATCGCCCTGTCGGAATTTGACGAGATTGACGCAGGAATCTGCGAAAACATGACCTACGACGAGATCGCCCGGGACATGCCCCAGGTGCATGCGGCCCGCACCCGCGACAAGTACAACTACATCTATCCCGAGGGCGAAGGCTACGCCACATTGAAGGAGCGCGTTGAGCGCGGCGTGAAAAAAGCCCTGTACCTCTCGGGCAACGCGGACCACATCATGATCATCGGACACCAGGCCGTGAACCGCATGATCCTTTCGCATTTCCTGTACCGGCGGACCGAGGACGTGCCCTACATCTTCATCCCTCAGGACCGCTACTTCCACATCGTGACCACCCAGTGGCGCAAACTTTTCGAGCTGGTGAAATTCATGGGTTGATCAGAAGGCTGCCTCGTGCCATAACACAATACAGGGGGCGTTAAGCCATCGGAGGTCACAATGCTTGGATTGGAAAAAAGAATCGACGCTGTCAGAGAAATGCAGGGGGCGACCAAAACCGAGCCCCAAGGACCGGCCCGTTCAGCCGCCACCACGGGTATTATGCTGGCCCTGGTGGCCATTGTGGTTGCCTTCGGGGTGTATGTTTCCTTGGAGGGAAAATACGCACTGAAGATGAGCGACTATGACGCTCGAATGGCCGCTATGGAGGCCAAGGTCACCGAGGCCATGAACGCGCCCAAGGACATGGCCCGCAAGGTCATTGTCGCCAGCACTCTGAACGAGGTTTCCCACAAGGTGGGCACCCTCAAGGGACAACTGGACGCCTCCTACCAGGAACGCCTGGCCAAGGTGGAAGAGATGCTCAAGTCGATTCAGCAGGACGCTGCCAAGTAATTACTATTGGCGAACGAATTATTACCTGAAGGGCCGGGGGCGTTGCTCCTCGGCCCTGCTTTTTTAGGGGCACACTCAAGTCTGAACAAGCGCCTCGACGCTCATAAAATTTTTGTATGGGGAGAATACCTGTGCAGGGAGCTTAAGCCGTTCGGCAGCCCCCAAGCAGTCCGACCGCGTCGGACCGGCAGCGCGCGCAATGAGACATCTGCTTCAGATGGCGGCCAGCCGCCACGCGAAGGCGAGCCAAGAAAATCGGGTCAGGTGCCCGTAAGGTGCCAAGGCGTGTCCCTTTCACCGGTATCAGGCCAATGAGGTTCATGCGGTCCGCCCCAAGTGCCGCTACTGTTCTGGCGATTTCGTCAACATGATGGTCATTCAGGCCAGGGATGACCACGGTATTCACCTTGACGGTGATTCCCTGTTTCGTCAGGGCAGCGATGGCCGCCAATTGCCGGTCGAGCAGCACTTTGGCCCCGTGCTCTCCCGTGAGCAAATCCCCTTCCCAGCGGACATGGTCATAGACGAGCGCGCCAACCGCCTGATCGACAGCGTTCACAGTCACCGTGACGAATCCGACACCGGTGGCAATGAGACGGTCCACATGTTCAAGGAGGTTCATGCCGTTGGTGGAGACGCACCCGATGAGGGAGGGACAGCGTTCCCGTAAGAGGGAAAAAGTCTCCAGGGTGGTTTCCGGATCGGCGAACGGATCCCCGGGACCCGCTATCCCCGCCACGGTGATGAACGGAAAACGGTCCAAGGATTCCAGGGCGTACAGCACGGCCTGCGCCGGGGTCATGAGCCTGCTCGTAACACCCGGGCGGGATTCGTTCACGCAGTCGTGGCGGCGGTCGCAGTATCCGCAACGTATATTGCACGACGACGCCACCGGAAGGTGGATTCTGCCGTAGGACCCTTTCGCTTGGGCATTGAAGCAGGGGTGCATCGCCTCGGCGGACGGATTGGAAGTCGCAAGCGATGCAGCGAGCATGGCCTAGCGCATCCGCCTGAACGTGATGGCATCTTCAGGGCAGGAGCCTAGGCAGTCCCCGCAGTTGGTGCATCCGGTTTCGGCCGGGCGTGTGCCCATCTCGCAGACCTTCAGGCATTTGTCGCAGCCGTTGCACGCGTTGGTTTTCAAAATCCTGAAAAGTGAAAACCGCTTCACCAATTCCAGTGCGCCACCCATCGGACAGGCGAAGCGGCACCAGAAATTGGCTGCGACAAGCCCCACAGCCAAAAGACCGAGCACGATGGACGTCCTTATGAGCCAGATCGTGTCCGCGTGTTCGAAAGTCAGGGCCACGGCGCCGAAAAATTCTCCCACCCGGATGGGGACGTTTGTCCGGGGCTGGCCCATGATCAGCCAGACGTACAGGCATACCGCAAGCCCTGCATAGCCTCCCCATGGGGCCAGCTTCGGGAGGAGTCCCCGGTTGCTGGCCTTGAAGCGAGCGATTTTTCCGACAAGCTGATTCAGCAATCCCCCCGGGCATGCCCAGCCGCAGAAGGCGCGTCCGACCAGCAAGGCGCTGACGGGCAAAAGTATCCAGGCCCCCCAGAAGAGTGTGAGCAGGCGGCCATGGCAGGTAAGAACAGGGCAGTTCTGGCAACTGACGTAGGGGACAATGAACGGGCAACGAAAAATGCCATAAAATGACCACTGCCCCATCATGACAATCATGGCCAGCTGGGAAATCCTGCGAACAAGTGTCAGGCGCTTAAAGGCTGTGCCAGACGAACCCTGCGCTCCAAGGTCGATCGCGGAGGCTGTTTGATCAGACATCCTTCACCCCGAGCTTTTCGATAAGCGCCAGCCCCTTGTCTGAAATGGCTGGTATGAATCCTCCGCGCTCAAAAAATACCTGGCCTTCTTGCGAGGTGAGAAAGGTCACGTAATCCTCGGCAAGGGCCCGGTCTTTGGCGCTTTTCATCACTCCCACAGTGAATGTCAGTGGCGGCGGAGGAAAGAATGTCTCGGGTATTTCCACAACGTCCATTTTGTCCTTGAAGTCGGGAATGCGGCTGACGCGCTTCTCAACGATGGAGACGTCGCCCTTTCTGTCCAGAATGTCGTCCATGGTGCGCTGCACACAGGAACCCAAGGTCACGCAGTTTTTCAGAACCGCGTCGTGGAGCCCGGCTTTCTTTAGGAGATTCAAGGCCGCTGCACCGCCAGGCGGGGACGCTTCAGGCGCAAGCACTACTTTCACCCCCGGCCGGGCCATATCTTCGAGGGTTTTGATTCCGGCCGGGTTTCCCTTCGGAGTGACCATGACGTAGCTGGTGAAACAGAGTGGCTTGAAGGAGGCCATCTTGCCGGATTGGCGGAGCTTCTTGGCCAGGTCGAGCACCCGGCCAGCAAATACATCCGTTTGGGCGCTACCGAGTAAAGATTTGCCAAGTGCCGCGGCAAAAGCCCCGGTGTAGCTTATTTTGACCCCGGTCCTTTTCTCGTAAAGTTCGTTGGCGGGCGCCATGGCTTCGGCAAGCCCGCCGCAAGACCAGACATTGAGTATCTTGCCGCCAAACGCGCCGGGCTGGGCTCCGCATTCGCTGGCGGCCACACCCGTAAGAGCGGCCGCTGCCGTACCGGCCATTGTTTTCAGGAATACTCTGCGCCCGCTCGCGTCCTTTTCGTTGCCCATTGTCCCTCCGGTGCCAGTACGTAGATGAATGCCGCAGTGTGTCCGGTCCCAGAGGGACGAAACGGCCGCAGTCAGAGTACAGTCTATATTTGAATAGCTGATGCGTAAAATCGAAATATCTTATGGCGTGGGGCGTGCCGTATCGGCTGAGCGTGTAACGGGGGGGCAGGAGAACAAAAAAAACGGCCGGGACTTTCGTCCCGGCCGTATGGCTTAGTCCGGCTAAACTTCTTTAGAACTTGTACTGCAGGCCGAAAGCGACCTTCCAAGCATCACCGTTCTGAGACTGGTTCACGAGGCGACGGCCCCAGACACCCTTCTCGAACGAGCCATGGGCCCAGCCGGTCTCAACGATGGCGGCCAGGTTCTCATAGATGTTGTACTGGTTGTCGAAGTTGATGCCCATCACGTACTCGTTGGTGGTCAGGTCGCGACCCATCTGCACGTAGTTGCCATTACCCCAGAGGGCATTGGCCTGGCGCAGGGCGCGGGCGCTGTTGGTACCATTGGCGTAGGTGAAGGTCAGGCGATGGGTCAGGTCCTGAATGAAGGAGATCTTGTTCAGGGAGACCGCGTTGTCGAACAGGAAGGAGGTCGAGGGACCCCAGGACTGGACGACGGAAGGCATACGCTCGGAGCCGTTACGCATGGAGCTGTCCTCACCGGTGGAGTACCAGAAGGTCACCTGGGGGGTCAGCATGTCAAAGCCGGTGTATTCGGCGGCAACGTCGAAGAACAGGCCACGACGGGCGCGGCTGCCCTGGCCGGCGGCGCCTTCACCGTACATCACGTCGGCGTAGAACTTGAAAGGATCAAGAGCGGTGACCGCGAAGGCGGAACCGACCCACCAGTACACTGTCTGAGCCTGCTTGAAGCCGGCGGGGGCCAGTGCGTAACCAGCGGAGGCCAGGTTGGTGGCCAGGGACTGGTTAGACATGCGGGGGGAGGAACCAACCGCGGTGGCGTAGTTGGCGTTCTTACCGGCAACGGCCAGCATGCCCCAGGGGGTGGCTTTGAAGCCGTCCAGGGTGATGGGCAGCACCAGGAAGTAGCCGTCGAACTCGTCAGGCACCTGGGTGGTGGTGGGGTCGAAGTCCTTGTTGGTGTCGAGCAGGCGAGCGAAGCCGGCAACGATCTTGAACTGGTCGACCACGGGGATGGCGACGACGAAGGCGCCGGCGCGGGTGCCACCAAGCACGGGGCTGGAGTTCAGCATGCCAGGGGCGGAGATGGGCAGATCCAGGTCCTGGAGGCCCACGGTGAACTCAACGTCGGAGCCGGGCCACTTGAACTGCAGGAAGGCCTGGTACACGTCGATCGACACGGCCGGGTTGTCCACGGTGAAGGTGTCGTTACCCCAAGCCTTGTTGTTCACGCGGATGCCCAAGCGGAACTTCAGGCCTTCGTTGGCGATGAAGTCGGAGCGAAGGCGGAAGCGCTCCCAGATGGTCAGGTTGTCAAAGGTGTTGGTGCCCTTGGGGTTCCAACCGGTGTAGTTGTTGTTGCTCCAGAAGTTAGCATGGATGCGGGCGTCACCGGTCATTTTGACCTCGGTGGCGGCGGAGGCGATAGCCACACAGCCGAACACCATGGAGACGAGCAGAGCCAGAGTAGCAATGCGCTTCATTTCCATTTCTCCTTTTGCTCTTAAAAAAGTTTGCCGGACGTTTTACGGGGTCGGGCTTTCGTACCAGGGAAGCCCTTTCCCGATTTGCCATGACTGCCTTTTAGCGCTGCCTAAACGTGAGTGCAACAAAATTCTGCTGTTTTTTTGACTAAAGTATAAAATTTTTTACGGTCCAATTTTTTGTATATTCGGTTTCTCATTCTTGCGTGTCTCAATTGGGAATGCCCGGTCTTCTCTCCGGAAGAGCCGGGAAACCGTGCTCGGCCAATGCAGGATGGCAAAGAGAGGAGAGTTGGGAGAGGAGGGAGTGGGAAGAGTCGAGGATGTGAAGGCGTGGAAAAGGCGGGGGAGGCGTCCCTCCCCCGCGACTGAAGCCGGTTATTTTGCTCCGCCCGTAAGAGCCAGCAGCTCGCTCTGACCGGGATGCTCGCCCAGCCACTTCACCTTGCCGGATTCGACGTCATAAATGGCGCCAACCACCTTGACCTGTTTGGCTTTGACCATATCGCGCATCATGGGGCTTTGTTTGAAAAGGTCCGCGATGGACTGCCAGGTGTTGGCCTCAATGGCCTTGTTGGCCAGTTCCTCGCCGCTTAAACCGGGGTTGTCCGCCTTGGTCTTGGTCACGGGAGGAATGATATTGGCGACCAGGGCCGGGATGTTGCCGTGGGCCTCTTCGCCCTTGATCACCGCGTTCACTGCACCGCATTTGGTGTGGCCGAGCACCACCAGCAGATTCGAACCCAAGTGGTCGGCTCCGTACTCGATGGTGCCGGCCTGGTCGAAATAGGTGACGTTGCCCGCTACGCGAACGGCGAAGATGTCTCCGATACCAGTGTCGAATACCAGTTCCAGGGGGACACGGCTGTCAGCGCAGCCCAGTATGGTGACGAAGGGCTTCTGCCCTTCCTTGGCGGTGGTTGTACGGCGGAAGGGGTCGAGGTTGGGATGGATGAACTTGGAGGCAACGAAACGCTCGTTGCCGCGCTGCAGGCGCTCCAGAGCTTGGTCAGGCGTGAGAGTCGGTTTCGGAGCCGAAGCCCACACCATGGCCGCGCAAAGGGCCACCACTGCGAGAGAAAGAACCAGAATGCGTTTCATGCCGTAACTCCTCGTCTCTTGGGTTTCTTTGTATGAACGATGAAATGAATACCACTTCGATAATCTTGAGTATGTGGATAATTATCGGCATAAAGTCAATTGCGGCATGCTTTCCGGTGGTTTGTCACCTTGCAGCCTGTCGATCTGGAAGTGAGATGCTAAGCTCCAGTACCGAGCGGCCGGGAGTGGCCGGTGCTTTTCTTTTTTTGGGCTAGGAGAGTTTGATGAAGAGGGCTTCGCGGAGAAGATTCAAAGGACAACGCGATGCCTGGTTCGCACTGTCAAAAGGCGGGTTTTGCTATGCCTATGACGATCTGGGAAAAAATACGGGATATGTTCGGATCGGGACCCACCGCACAGGGGCGCGGCGGGGAGGTGTCCGTTACCACTTGCGGCCTCGAAGGGGTGGACTCGGTTTTGCTCCTCAAGCTCTCAGTCGGGACCGAGCTGACCCTGCGGGAGGTGGGCGGCCGCGTGGAGGCCATGCGTAAGGACCGCCCAGCCGGTTTTTTGTCCGGCCAGGAGGGGGGTCATGTGGCCAGGCTCATGGAACAGGGCGCCCGGCTCAATTGCCGGGTGATTCACATCAGCCCCGAGGCCCCGCTAGTGCGCGTCAGAATTTCCATCCTGATGGAGTGAATCGTGTTCGGGCGGGTAGAGTTTTTCAATCAGTCCCTGCACGAGCACGTAAAACACCGGAACCACCAGCACCGCGAGCAAGGTGGAGGCCAGCATGCCGCCGAATACCGCCGTGCCCACGGCCCGTTGGCTGGCTGCGCCTGCTCCGTTGGCGGAGAGCAAGGGCACCACGCCCAGGATGAAGGCGAAGCTTGTCATGAGGATGGGGCGGAAGCGTAGTTTGGCCGAAGACACCGCGGCGTCCGCGATGGAATACCCTTTCTCGCGCAGTTCACGCGCGAATTCCACGATGAGAATGGCGTTCTTGCTGGCCAGGGCAATAAGCAGCACCACGCCCACCTGGGTGTAGACGTTGTTGTCCATCCCCCGGACAAAAACGGCCATGGCCGTACCGAGCAAGGCCAAGGGCACGACCATGATGACCGAGGTGGGCAAGAACCAGCTTTCGTACTGGGCGGCCAGCACCAGATAAACCAGCAGCACGGCCAGGGCGAAGATGAAGTAGGCCTCGTTGCCCACCTTCTTTTCCTGATAAGCCATGTTGGTCCAGGATATGCCCATGGAAGTGGGCAGATTGGCCTTGGAGATCTGCTCCATGAGCGACAATGCCTCGCCGGAGCTGAATCCCGGGGCGGCGCCGCCGAACACGGACGCGCCTGTGAAAAGATTGTAGCGGGTGAGGATGGCCGGACCGACGATGTCTTTGGCGGATATCAACGCCCCAAGCGGCACCATGTTGCCCTGCTGGTTGCGCACCTCCAGCCTCATGATGTCGTCGGCTGTCAGGCGGAAAGAGGTATCTGCCTGGGCACGAACTTGGTATGTTCTCCCGAACATATTAAAATCATTTATGTATGCCGAGCCGAGATACGTCTGCAGGGTGGAGAACACATCCTGGATGGACACACCGTAGGTAAGGGCCTGGGTACGGTTCACATCAGCCCATACCTGGGGGGTGGAGGCCGAGAAGGTCGTGTTCAGACCTGCGACGCCCGACTGACTGCGCGCGGCCATGATGACGTTGCGGATGGCATCCTGCAGCGCCTGTGGCCCCAGGTTTCCAAGATCCTGCACCACCATCTCGAAGCCGCCTGCCTGGCCCAGACCCTGGATGGCCGGGGGAGCGAAGGCGAAGCCTATGGCTTCTTCAATCTGCATGAGCCCCATGTTTATGTGCCCCAGGATTGCCGCCTGGGTCTCATTTTTGCCGCGCTCGCTCCAGTCTTTGTAGGTGACGAACGTGGTGATCATGTTGGACTGGTTGGCGTTGTCGAGGATGGACATGCCGCCGAAGGTGATCCAGTCCGCCACGCCGGGAACGTTTTTGAGCATGGCGTTTATCTTCTCGTTCACCTGTCTGGCCCTGACCTGCGAGGCGGCCGGAGGCAGTTGAACGGACATGACGCAGTACCCCTGGTCTTCCTCGGGCAAGAAACCAGTGGGCAGGCTGGTGAAAAGCCAGAGTGTCAGGACAATGAGTCCTACGTATCCCAGCATGGCCACCTTGCTGTGGTTCACCATGAAGCGCACCACGCGTTCATAGCCGTGCTCAAAACGTTCGTAGATGCTGTTGAAGCCCCGGAAGAAGGCGTTCTTCTCTCCGGTTTGAGGCTTGAGCCAGAGGGCGCACTGTGTGGGCTTGAGGGTTGCGGCGTTGATGGCGGAAATAAGCGCCGTGGAAGCGATGACCAGGGCGAATTGCCGGTATATCTGCCCAGTAACGCCCGGCAGGAAAGCAACGGGCAGAAACACCGCAGAAAGCACCAGGGTGATGCCGATGACAGGGCCGAGCAGTTCTGTCATGGCGGCGATGGCGGCGTCTTTAGGTGTTTTTCCCATCTCCATGTGGTGTGCCGCGCCCTCCACGATGATGATGGCGTCGTCCACCACGATGCCGATGGATAAAATGATGCCGAAAAGCGTGATGAGGTTCACCGAAAACCCCAGGCCGGACATGGCCACAAAGGCGCCCAGTATGGTCACCGGAACGGTGGTGGCGGGCACCAGCATGGCCCTGAAGTTCTGCAAAAAGACCATGATGACGATAAGCACCAGGACGCCGGCCTCGAACAGGGTCTTGTACACATCGTGGATGGATGCCTTGACGAAAAGCGTGGTGTCAAAGGGTATGGAGTAGACGAGCCCTGGGGGGAAGTCCTTGGAGAGCTTGGCGATCTCAGCCCGTACGGCCTCGGCCACATTCAGGGCGTTGGCCCCGGGCAGCAGATAGACCGGGATGCAAGCCGCGGGCTGGCCGTTCTTCTCGCCGAAAAGGGTGTAGGTCTTGGCTCCGAGCTCCACCCGACCCAGGTCCTTCACGCGCACGACCTTGCCGGTCTGGTTGAAGGAACTCTTGACGATGATGTTTTCAAATTCCTCAGGAGTGATCAGCCGCCCCTGGGTCTGAACGGTGAGCTGGAACTGCTGGTTCGGCGGGGTAGGGGCCTGGCCGAGCTGGCCTGAAGCCACCTGGACGTTTTGCTGGGAAATGGCGTTCACCACGTCCTGGGCCGAGAGGCTTAACGACTTCAGCTTGCCGGGGTCCAGCCAGATGCGCATGCCGTAGTCATCCGCGCCCACAATGGAGAGGTCGCCCACACCGTTCAATCGGGCGATCGCGTCCTTGATGCGAAGCGTGGCGTAGTTGGAGAGGAACAGATCATCAAATGTGCCGTCCGGAGAGGTCAGGGAGATGACCAGCAGGATGGCCGTGGATTTTTTCTTAACCGTCAGGCCCTGGCTCTGCACTTGCTGGGGCAGGCTGGGGAGGGCGATGTTCACCCTGTTCTGAACCAGCATGGTGGCTATATCGAGGTTGGTGCCGACCTCGAAAGTGACCGTGAGGGTGTAACTCCCGTCGCTGGCGGACTTGGAGGACATGTAGAGCATCTTTTCCACGCCGTTGACCTGCTGCTCGATGGGAGCGGCCACGGTTTCGGCGAGGACCTCGGGGCTGGCCCCGGGAAACGATGCGGACACTTGCACCGTGGGCGGCGTGATCTCCGGGTACTGGGCCACGGGGAGCGTATAGAGCGACACGGCGCCCAAAAGCATCATGACGATGGCCAGAACGTTGGAAAGGACTGGGCGTTCGATGAAGAATTTTGAGAACATGGAGGGCGTGGTTTCCTAGGGTTTGGCCGCTGCGGGTTTGCCCGGGGCGGCTTCTTCCGGGGTCACTTCCCCGCCGGGTCTGGCTCGCTGGATGCCGTTCACAATCACCCGCTCAGAACCGTCCAGCCCTTTTTCAATGACCTTCATGCCGTCGATGACCGGACCTGTGGTCACCGGTTTCTGCTCCACGACGTTTTTCTCGCCTACCACCAGCACGTAGGTGCCCACTTGGGCCACACCCACGGCGGATTCCGGGACCAGGAGAGAATCGCGAGATTCCATCGGGGCGCGAAGACGCACGAACAGACCGGGCAGCAGGTCGAGCTTGGGGTTGGGAAACACTGCGCGCATAAGGAGCGTGCCCGTCTGGGGATCAACGCCCAGGTCGGTGTAATCGAGGGTTCCCTTGTGTGAGAAGCCGGTTGTGTTGGAGAGCCCCAATTCGACCACGACTTTGCCCTTGGGGTCGTCGCTCTTGTTCGGATGTGATTGGATGAGGCGAAGCAATTCACGTTCGTTGATGGTGAAATAGGCGTAGAGCGGGTCATCCTGGATAATGGTGGAAAGCTGGGTCTGCTGGCCCGCGGCGCCAACCAGGTTGCCAATGTCCACCTGGTGGCGGCCCATGCGGCCGTCGAAGGGCGCGGTGACCTGCGTGTAGCTTAGGTTCAGTTTGGCTATGTCGAGCTGGGCCTTGGCCGATTCCAGGCTGGCAATGGTGGAGTCGCGCGTGGTCTGCCACTTCACCACTTCGGTGTCCGGCCCGGCCTTTTCGGCGAAGAGCTTCTTGGACCGGTTGTATTCGATTTCCGCCTGGGCCAGGGTTGCCTTGTAGCCGTCAATGGAAGCCTGGGCCTCTTTCACCTTGGCCTTGTAGGGCTCCTGCTCGATGACGAAGAGCAGCTGATCCTTTTTGACATGCTGGCCGTCCTTGAACTTGATGGCCTGCAGGTAGCCTTCCACGCGGGCCACAAGGTTGACGGACTGAACGGCTTGGGTATTGCCGGTGAACTCCAGGTAGTCCACCACGCTCTTGCGCACGGGTTTGGCCACCGTGACCTTGGGAGCCGGGGGCGGCACGTAGGCGTTGCGCTTGTCGCAAGCCGCCAGCCAGGCCGCAGCGGCCAGGGCGGCCAAGAGGATCAGGGAACGCTTCGCGTATTGTGGCATGCGGGTCATCCTTGTGGTCTCTTGCTAGAAAATATTCGGTACGTAACGGCTCGGGCTGGCCTTGGAAGGATCCTCCTCCTTGGAGGGGTTCTCCTTGATCATCGGGCCCCACCACGTCCGCTTGGTCATCTCTTCCTTGACCTCTGCTGGAACCACAGGGTCAGGCCGTTCCTGCCAACCTCCGCCGAGGGCTCTGTACAGGCCCACCATGCCGAGCACGATGTTGCCCTGGGCCTGGGCCAGGGAATCCTGCTGATTGAGCTGATCCTGCTGGGCCACGATAACCGTGGTGAAGTCGGTCTTGCCTTCCCGGTACTGCAGGAAGGCCAGTTCCGCGCCACGCTTTGCGGATTCCGCGGCTTTGGCCAGGGAGCCGGCCTGAGCCCGGGACTGCTGGTAGTCGGAGAACCCGTCCTCGGCTTCCTTGAGGGCCTTGAGAACGGTATTGCGGTAGGTGAGCAGCGCTTCCTGGAACTTGGCGTCCTGGAGGCGGACGTTATTTATGATGCGGCCGTAGTTGAAGATATTCCAGGAGACGGACGGGGCAAAAGAAGCCGTGAAGCTCTTGGCGGTAAGGAGGTCGGCAAGGGAAAAGGCCAGCATGTTCGAAGACAGCCAGCCCACATTGCCTGTCAGGCTGAAGGAGGGGAACAGGTCGGCCTTGGCAACGCCGATCTGGGAGCATTGGGCCATGGCCTGGTACTCGGCCTGGCGGATGTCCGGGCGTCTTCTGAGAAGTTCTGCCGGTATTCCCACGCCGATCTGGTCCGGGCATACCGGAATGCGCGAATTCTCCCCGAGCAACGCCGCAAGGTCCGCGGGGGGCATGCCCAAAAGGAGAGCCAGGGCGTGGCGCGACTTCTGTATGGAATTGGTGAGCTGCGGGATGCGGGCCAGGGTGGACTCGAGCAGGGTCTTGGCCTGCATGACGTCGCGTTCGCTTGTGGCGCCGAGCTTGTAGCGGATGTCGGCTATGTTCAAGGCCTCGGCTTCCAGTACGGCGTTTTCCTTGGCGATGCGCAGGCGTTCCTCGCTCACCCGAAGTGACACGTAGGTGCTGGCCACGTCCGAAGCCAGCGTCACCAGGGCGTTGTCGTAGTCGGCCACGCTGGCGGCAAGGCTGGCGTCAGCGGACTCGATGGCCCGGCGGAATTTCCCCCAGAAGTCCAGCTCCCAGGCTGCCTGCAGGCCCACACTGTTCTGCCAGTAGAGCCACTGCACACCGGCCTGGTTGCCGGGCTGGGGGGCTGAGGGGCTACTCTGGCTGACCTGGTTATACGTATACGTGCCCACGGCCTGCTGGGTTTGCGGGTAGATATTGCCAACAGCGATGCCCAGTTGCGCTCTGGCTTGCAGGATGCGCACGCCTGCGACGTGCAGGGGGATGTTCTGCTGGCGCGACATCGCCACCAGGTTGTCGAGCACGGGGTCGTTTAAGAGTTTCCACCAGTCTTCGACCGGAGGCAGGTCAGGGCGGGATTGGGCGTATTCGGCTTCCAGCCAGGAGTCAGGCTTGGCGGCCGCTGGTTTTTTGAAATCCGGCCCAACCTTCATGCAGCCGGAGAGAAGCAGGGCGGCCAGGCAGCAGAGCGTCAGCAGGAGGCGTATTGGCATGATCCGTCCCGAGAGAGAGTGAAAGAGTAAACTGCTTTATCTGAGATATTAAACATTACCGAGGCTACTTTGCGCAACAGGAAAATTGATGGACGCCATGGCGAAACACGGGCGGATACTCCAGTTTCCGATGCCACACCCGACGATACGAGCAAAACGGAGATGAGTTCTCAATCCGCTTGAAACATCTCCCCTGGAAAGATATATGAAAATACAAATCATCAAGAGGGGATATTCTATGAAGCGCAGGATGTTCGCGGTCATGTTCTCCGTGCTCCTAGCAGGGATTCTCTCGTGCGTTCCAGTTTTCTCCCAGACAGTCTCCAGCCAGGACGGCGTCCAGGCCCTGCTCCTGGCTCCCCTCAATCTCGAGTATCAGACCGCGGTGGTGAATGCCCAGGCAAACCTGCTGCACATCCAGAATCCGCCAGCCAATCCCGACATATGGGACATCACAGCGGACAACAAAAATCTTCTCTGGAGCGGCGAGCCTGGAAAAAGCCAGGTCCTGGTGACCAGTTTCACCAAAGCATCATACTATTCCTCGTATCAAACAGGGCAGACGCTTTCCGCGGGGGCGGATTTGTGGGTGACCCCGGCACCGCAGGCCTATAGAGATGTAAAAGCCGAAGATCCCTATGGCGTGGCCACGAATCCTAAGCTGGCGCTTTCCCAGTACCTCGGGCTGCCGCCAACAAACTCGAACGATTCCGTGGTGTCGCTTTGGGTCAGCCCGGCGAACCTGGTCAGGCCGGCAATCGATCCGACCATTACCAACCATGAGCTGGAAACGTCCTTTCCGGTTACCATGCAGTCAGTGCCGCTGACCGCCACTGCCACTGTTCCCAAAGAGGCGCCCGCTCCGGGTTTTGGTCCCACCACCGATTACACGACGTGGTTTTTGAACCGGGAAAGCGCTATCTTTTCTCCCGCCATTCAGGGCGGCCCCTACCCCTGGACCGGTCTGGGGTACACCTACGATTGGAATCCCGTGGCCACGGACGTGGTAGGCGGAAGTGAGTTCATAATCCCGAAAGGCAGTCCGGTGACAGTTAACAGTGTGACTCCCGTAAGCAAATTTTTCAACTGACCGTGCCTTGAAGTCTTGGGAAGGTATCTTTTCCTGCCGTCCTCGCCATCAGAAAAGCCAACGAAAAAGACTCGCCTGTTCAAGAAAAAAGCCTCGGGATCTACTCCCGGGGCTTTTTTGATTGCGTGTTGTGCCAGTGTCCACATGTGCCTGTGAGGCTTGCTACTGAAGGAGCTGTGAATCCGAAGACCTTCTTATGTATATGCGGCGAGCGAACGAACGCTGGCCAAGGGCTTGTTCGTCGCCCACGGATTTCGGGCGGTGGCCATTTGCAGCCAGGGCGTTCACTTCCGCTGTGGCGAGTTGTCCTGCGCTTCCGTAAAACCTCAGAGATTCCTGTGCCTCGGTATTTCGCAGAAATTCGCGCCTGGCCAGGGCGGCATCCGGCACTTCCTGAATCCAGCGGAGCAATGCCCTCTTCCAACTGCGGCCGGGAGCGGTCTCCTGGCTATAGGTCTTCAGGTACTCGTCGAACTGGGCCACGGCCGGAAGGTCGTCCGGTAAGTCTGCCCAGGGGCTGGCGTCAGCAGAAGCCGCGTTCTGGTTGTAGGTCCTCAAGTACTCATCGAACTGGGCCACTGCCGGGAGGTCGTCAGGGAAGTCCGCCCAGGGTGTGGCCTCAGCCATGAGTTCATCCTGATGAGAAACCCTGACTGCCGCATCGAACTGTGTCACCATGGGCAGGTCGTCCCCAATATCAGCCAAGGAAACGTCTTCAGCCAGCTGGCCGTCCCGGGAAGCCCTTACGGACGCATCGAACTGGGCCACCATGGGGAGGTCATCCGGAATGTCCGCCCAAGGGGTCTCCTCGGTTCGTCCGGCGCGCGAGCGCCTTTGCGCAGCCAGGGTCACCAGCATCACACCGGTGGCCGCTACGAGAAGCCCGCCGGACCAATAGGCGAGCAGGGAAACAAACTGAGTGGTCAGATGGCCTTCATATGCACTGACGAGTGAATACCCGCCCCAAGCCAATATGGTGATCCCGGTGAGCAGGAGGGTGGCCCTGATGATCGGCCGGGATATGGTTCTTATCGTGAGCAGCATGGCGCGCCCCCAAAGTAAGTATTTGAGACAAATGTATTGATAAAAAGGCGCAATGCAATGGCCCCAAAAGGGCAAAACTGGATATGTTTATCGGGTATCCATTTAATATTGCAGAGAATGATCTTCAGGAGGGGGGTGGGTTTTTCGCGAACCCCTACTATTGATTTGGGCTCTACCCGCCGAGGGTAGGAAGTAACGGGGAGTAGGGTCCCCCTTGGACATGGCCTTTACACCGTACGATTTCCTGGATAGCCATCGGCCATAAAGCCATGCCTATCCGTGCGCTCATCGTCGACGACGAAGCTCCAGCCAGGGACGAACTGGCCTATCTCCTGCAACCACACGCGGATGTGTCCGCCGTGCAGGCGTCCACTGCACAGGAAGCGCTCGCCTGTATCCGGCAAGGAAATGTTGACCTGGTCTTCCAGGACATCCAGATGCCGGGCCAGGACGGGTTTCACGTGTTGGCCGAGGCGCAAGCCATGGAGCGGCCGCCGCTGTTCGTTTTTGTCACCGCCTTTGACCAGCACGCCATCCGCGCTTTCGAGGAAAACGCGGCGGACTATCTTCTCAAACCCGTGTCCCCGGCCAGACTGGCCAAGAGCCTGGACAGGGTCCGCAGACAGATGGCTGAATCCGCAGCCCCGCCTCTAAACGATACCATCGAACGGCTTCTTACCTCGGTTGGCCGCTCCAAACCTCTGGCCAGACTTGCGGTGGAGCAGGGGGGGCGAATCAGCCTCGTCCCCACAACAAAGGTGCTGCTCATCGAAGCGGAGGAAAAACGGGTGGTGGCGCTTACTGACTTGGGGAGCCTCACGTGCCACGGATTGCCCACCCTGGCCAAGGCCTGCGAGCGTCTGGACGGGCTTCCTTTCTTTCAGGTGAACCGTTCGCAGCTCATCAACCTCGAGCGGATAGCTGAGTTCGCGCCTTGGTTCGGCGGAAAATACACCGTGACCCTGAACGATCCGGCCCGGACGGAGGTGACCGTGAGCCGCAACCGGGTGCGCGATTTCAAAGTGAGGCTCGGCATATGAGCTACATGCTAAACCCCGAGGTTCCTGAGCTTTTCCTGAACCTCTCCCAACGCTTCGGGCTTCTGCTGGCCGGGGGGTTCGCCATCATGGCCGTCACCTCCCTGGACAAGATCGGGCCCAGACGAGACAGGCCCCTGTGGGCCACGGTGGTGCTGGTGGCATTGTTCGGGTTGTTCGGGGTTCTTGGCACCTATACGGGCAACGCGGTGTTCAAGTCGTTTGCGAACCTGCGGGCCATGGTTGTCATCACCGCGGGTTTGTTCGGCGGCCCCGGAGTCGGTTTCAGCGTGGGACTCATAGCCGGTTCTCACCGGTATCTCATCGATATCGGCGGGTTCTCCGCATTGCCCTGCGGTCTGGCCACCCTGCTTGAGGGCACAGTGGCGGGACTTATCGCCAGGCGCTTTCCCGGCACGAGCCTCGATTGGCGTTTGGCCATGGGACTGTGTCTGGCTGGCGAAACCATGCACATGGGGCTGGTGCTGCTTTTCTCGCAGCCTCTGTACGAGGCCGTGGCCCTGGTGCAGGTGATCGCCCTGCCAATGATCGTGTTCAACTCTCTTGGAGCGGCCATCTTCGTGAAGGCTCTGGACCTGCAGATGCGTTTCAAGCAGGCCCAGGACCGCGATCTGGCCCGGCAGATACTCTCCATAGCCAACCAGACCGTGGGCCATCTGCGGGCCGGCTTGACCGAAGCCTCGGCCAGGGCCACGGCCGCCATCATCATGAAGGAGGCCCAGGTGGCCGCAGTGGCCGTTACCTCGGGCCAGACCATCCTGGCGCATGTGGGGGAAGCTGAGGACCATCACCTGAGCGGTGGCGAGGTTCTCACCCGCGCTACCCAGCACGTTTTCGAAAGCGGCGTGCCTCTGTTCGTGCGCGGCAAGGAGAGTATCTCCTGCTCGGAGGAAGGCTGCCCCCTGTCCGAAGCCATCATCGTGCCTTTGCGCAAGGGGACCGATATCCTGGGCTGTCTCAAGCTGTACGGAACCAGGCGCCTCCCACTGGACGAAACCCTTTTCGAGCTGGCTAAAGGTCTTGCGGATCTTTTTTCGACCCAGTTGGAGCTTGAGGACATAGGCATCAAAAACCAGCTGCTGGCCCACGCCGAGATCAGGCGGCTCCAAGCCCAGATCAACCCGCACTTTCTGTTCAATTCCCTAAACACCATCGCCAGCTTCTGCCGCACCGCTCCGGCCCAGGCCAGGGAGCTCCTGCTGGATCTCTCCAGCTACATGCGCCGCAACCTTGATTCCAGCCGGGGGCTCATACGGCTCTCCGAGGAGGTCGAGCAGACCAGGGCGTATCTGGCCATCGAGCAGGCCCGGTTCGGGGACCGCATAAGGTCGGAAATCGACCTCGGGCCCGGAGCCGAGGACTGCCTGGCCCCGCCTCTTATCATTCAGCCGCTTGTGGAAAACGCCGTCCGGCACGGAATTCTGGCCAAGCAGGAGGGTGGTCTGGTGCGTCTGACTGCCTGGCGTGAGAACGGGCATCTTTTGGTGGAGGTGCATGACGACGGCGCGGGCATGAGCGAGGAACAGGTGAAAACCCTGATTTCCACCGGAACTCTGGAGTCTCTCACGGACGGCATAGGCGCGCGCAATTCCAACCAGCGCCTGGTGCAGCTCTACGGGCCGGATTACGGGCTCAACGTGGTCAGCGCGCCCGGGAAAGGAACGAGCATCACGCTGAGGATCCCCCAGCAGTAGCCCTCTGAGTATCCTCTCGCTAGAGTAAGTTTCGTAGCTCTCATGCCACCGGAAGGAACGCCTCCGGCGGCCAGGGGCGAGGCTCGCCCCTGGACCCCCCGAGAGCTTCGCGGGGCCGGGTCGCGGTCCGTCGTTTCAATCCTCTTTATCGACGTCTTGTCCCCCCGAACATCCCTTTCGCGCCGCAAGTCTTGTTCCAGAGATGGAAACGCTGCCAAACAGGAGCCACCATCTCGGAGGAGGACTGTATGAACGCGTTGACCCTTGTGTTTGCCGCACTATGCGTCTTCGCCATCGGCTACCGATTCTACGGCTTGTTCATAGCCAAGAAGGTGCTGGGGGTGAATGAGACCCGCCTTACCCCGGCCATGAAAATGGCTGACGGTGTGGACTATGTGGAAACCAACAAATACCTGCTCTTCGGGCACCATTTCGCGGCCATCGCCGCAGCCGGGCCGCTGCTCGGGCCCGTGCTGGCCGCGCAGTTCGGGTATCTGCCGGGCGCCCTGTGGATTCTGGTGGGCTGCGTGCTGGCCGGCGCCGTGCACGACCTGGTGGTTCTGTTCGCCTCGGTGCGCCACAAGGGCCAGAGTCTGGCCTACATCGCCACCCAGGAAGTGGACAAGTTCACTGGCTCCGTGGCGTCCTTCGCTGTGCTCTTCATCCTGATCCTGACCCTGGCCGGGCTGTCCATCGCCTGCGTGAACGCCATGCACGACAGCGCCTGGGCCACCTTCACCGTGTTCGCCACCATCCCCATCGCCATCCTGATGGGCGTGTACATGCAGTACATCCGCCCGGGCGACGTGAAGGGAGCCTCGGTGATGGGCGTGGCCCTTCTGGCCGCGGCAGTCATCGGCGGACACTGGGTGGGACAGCAGGAAACCCTGGCCAAGATATTCACCTTGTCCAAGCCGGCCCTGTCCCTGGCCGTGCCCATCTACGGCGTGGCCGCGTCCATCCTGCCGGTGTGGCTGCTCCTGTGCCCCCGCGACTATCTGTCCACCTATTTGAAGATCGGCACCATCGCCATGCTGGCCATCGGCATCTTCTGGGTCCGCCCGGACCTGCAGATGGAGGCCGTGACCAAGTTCGTCAGCGGCGGCGGCCCCATCATTCCAGGGCCGGTGTTCCCCTTCCTGTTCATCACCATCGCTTGTGGAGCGATCTCCGGCTTCCATGCCATCATTTCCACAGGCACCACGCCAAAGATGCTCGATTCCGAGCGCAACATGCTGTTTGTGGGTTACGGGGCCATGCTCACTGAGGGCTTCGTGGCCATCATGGCGCTTATCGCGGCCTGCACCATGGTCCCGGCCGACTACTTCGCCATCAACTCCGCCCCGGCGGTGTTCGAGAAGCTGGGCATGGCCACCGTGCACTTAAACGACATCTCCGTGGCCGTTGGCGAGAAGCTCCAGGGTCGTCCCGGCGGCGCGGTGTCGCTGGCCGTGGGCATGGCCCAGATATTCGCCTCCATCCCCATCATGGAAAAGCTGGTGGCCTACTGGTACCACTTCGCCATCATGTTCGAGGCCGTGTTCATTCTCACCGCCATCGACGCCGGAACCCGCGTGGGCCGCTTCTTCCTGCAGGAGATGATCGGCAACATCGCGCCCAGGTTCAACGACAAGCGCTGGTGGCCTGGCGTCATCATCACGTCGTTCCTGTTCACCGGTTCCTGGGGATATCTGGTCTACACCGGCGACATCTCCACCATCTGGCCGCTGTTCGGCATGTCCAACCAGCTGTTGGCCTCGGTGGGGCTTATAATCGGAACCGTCATGATCATCCGCATCGGAAAGGCCAAGTACGCCTGGGTGACCGGCGTTCCTGGTATCGCCCTGGCGGGCATGACCATGTGGGCCGGATACCTCTCCATCATGAACAACTTCCTGCCCAAGAAGCTCTATCTGCTCTCCACCCTGGCCATCATCGTCATCAGCTTGATGCTCGTGGTCATGGTGGGCGCTTTCAGGCGCGTGGCCAAGCTTCTGAAAGTTGAGAAGACCGTGCCCGACCAGTACGGCGATCCCGTTCTGGAAGTGGTTCAGGAATAAGGCGCTCATCCCCTCTCGGGGGATCCTCCTAAAGAAGGCCGCCGGTTGGACACCCGGCGGCCTTCGTCTTTTTTTCGCGAGGCTGCGTGGAGGCGCTAGAGCTGCTTGAGCTTTATCTTAGCCTCCCGCCGCTTGGCGTGCAGGATGGGCTCGGTATAGCCGCTTGGCTGCTCGCGGCCCTTGAACACCAGATCGCAGGCGGCCTGGAAGGCGACCGAGTCGTCAAAGTTCGGAGCCATGTTGCGGTAGGCCGGATCACCAGCATTCTGACGGTCCACCACTCCGGCCATGCGTTTCAGGGTCTCCAGCACCTGTTCCTTGGTGCAGACGCCGTGGAGAATCCAGTTGGCCAGGTACTGGCTGGAGATGCGAAGGGTGGCCCTGTCTTCCATCAGGCCAACATCGTGGATGTCCGGCACTTTTGAACAGCCGATTCCCTGTTCCACCCAGCGCACCACATAGCCCAGGATGCCCTGGGAGTTGTTGTCCAGCTCACGCTGAATGTCTTCGGCTGAGAGCGTCACCTTTTCCATGAGAGGAACCACCAGCAGATCGTCGAGCTTGGCCCGGCGCTGCCCGATCATGGCCTTCTGCACGTCAAGCACGTCCACGAAGTGGTAGTGCATGGCGTGCAGGGTGGCGGCCGTGGGCGAGGGCACCCAGGCGGTGTTGGCCCCGCTCTTGGGGTGGCCGATTTTCACTTCAACCATCTCCGCCATCATGTCCGGCTTGGCCCACATGCCCTTGCCGATCTGGGCCTTGCCGTGCATGCCGCAGACAAGCCCCACGTCCACGTTCCAGTCCTCGTAGGCTGAAATCCAGCGGGCCTTGCGCATGGCGTCCTTGGGAACCATGGGCCCGGCCTCCATGCTGGTGTGTATTTCGTCGCCGGTGCGGTCCAGAAATCCGGTGTTGATGAAGATGAGGCGGTCCTTGGCGGCCCGGATGCACTCCTTCAAGTTCACGGTGGTGCGCCGCTCCTCGTCCATGATGCCCACCTTCATGGCGTTGCGGGCAAGCCCCAGCGCGTCCTCCACGGCTGTGAACAGTTCGCAGGTGAAGGCCACTTCCTCTGGCCCGTGCATCTTGGGCTTGACGATGTATACCGAACCAGCCCGGCTGTTTCTGTGCTTGCCCAGGGCTTTCAGATCATGGATGGCCAGGAAGCCGGTGACCATGGCGTCCAGTATGCCTTCGGGAATCTCCTTGCCGTCCATCTTGACCGCATCCGTGGTCATGAGGTGGCCGACGTTTCTGATGAGCAGGAGGCTGCGTCCGGGCAGGCTGAAGGTCTTGCCGTCCGGGGCGAAATAGGGGCGGTCCGCGTTCAGGCGGCGCTCCACAGCCTTGCCCCCCTTGGAGAACGTGGCTGCAAGCTCGCCCGTGAACAGACCCAGGATGTTGGCGTAGGCCTGGGCCTTGTCGAAGCCGTCCACGCAGGCCACGGAGTCCTCGCAGTCGAGGATGGTGGTCACCGCAGCCTCCAGCACCACGTCCTTGACTCCGGCGGCGTGGTCCTTGCCGATGGGGTGGGAGCGGTCGATACGGATTTCGCAGTGCATGCCATGATTGGTCAAAAGCACCGTGGTTGGCTCGGGCGCACCCGAGTATCCAGCGAACTGTTTGGGATTCTTGAGCCCCTGGCTCGTGCCGTCCTTGAGTTTCACGGCCAGTGCGCCACCGGTTACGCTGTAGGCCACGGCATCGGCGTGGGAACCCTTGGCCAGGGGGAAGGCCTTGTCCAGGAAGGACGCGGCGTAGGCCACCACCTCGGCTCCGCGCTTGGGGTTGTAGCCCAGACCCTTTTCCGTGCCCGGTTTTTCCGGTACCACGTCCGTGCCGTACAGGGCGTCATAGAGGCTGCCCCATCTGGCGTTGGCGGCATTCAGGGCATAGCGCGCATTGGTGACCGGCACCACCAGCTGCGGCCCGGCGATCACCGAAATCTCAGGGTCCACGTTGCTGGTGGTGATGGAAAAGTCCGGACCTTCGGGCACCAGATAGCCGATTTCCGTCAGGAACGCCTTGTAAGCGGCTTGGTCGTGAGGTTGACCCTTTCGTCCAGCGTGCCAGGCATCGATCTGGACCTGGAGCCGGTCTCGCTTGGCCAGGAGCTCGCGGTTTTTCGGTGCCAGCTTGGTAAGCACCCCGGCCAGGGACTGCCAGAATTTTTCCGGCGAGATGCCGGTACCTTCCGCAGCCTTTGTTATCAGGTCCGCGAGCGGTTTGGATACGTCAAGACCGGACAGCTGCACTCGGTCGCTCATGGATGTCTCCTTTCGTATGAGTGAATTACAGGCTCGATTCCACGAGCCGCTTGCTTTCCCATTTCATTCCTAAGGTTGTACAAAGCCCATTTCAGCGGAAATGAGACCCGTTACGCGTTTGAGCGCAAGCCCCATCTCCGCAACCTTTTCAAGAGTCAGCCGTGCGCTGGGCCCCGAGATGCTCATGGCCCCGGCCACCTGCCCCTTGAACTGGCGGATCAGCGCGGCCGCGCAACGAACGCCAGCCTCCATTTCCTCGTTGTCCACGGCATAGCCCTGGCCTCGTATTGTGCCTAACTCGTCCAGAAACGCCTGCTTGTCCACGATGGTCCGGTCCGTGTGGCGCGTCTTGTGTTGGGCCACAAAGTACTCCATGGCTTTGGCCTCGTCCTGGGCGGCCAGGTAGGCCTTGCCAACACCCGAGCAGTACAGGGGCACTCTAGCACCCACCCGGGTGAACATCCGGAGCATGGCGCGGGTGTTGGCCTCCTGCTCCACGTAAACAGCCTCGAAATTATCGAAGACCACCAGATTCACGGTCTCTCCGCTCGTCTCCATGATTTCCTTCATGAACGGCCGCGCAAGGGTGATGAGGTCGAGCTGGCCCCGGACCTTGGCGCCCAGTTCCAAAAGCTTGACCGAAAGCAGGTATTCCTTGGTTTGGGGATCCTGGCGCACATAGCTTTTTTGGGCGAGCACTCCCAGGAGTCTGTGCACCGTAGGGGGAGGAAACCCGGTGGCCTGGGCCAGGTTTTTTATCCCGGCACGGCCGCGTCGGCCCAAGGCGTCGATGAGGGTGAGGGCTTTGTCCAAAGAAGTCATGGTACATCCTAAGAGAAGTGGCGAGAGGTTATTCCATATATTGGAATAACATTTTATCTTCTGGAATTATTAATCCAGCCCAGAAAGGTCGTCAAGAAGCCCATGATGCAGCCAGGGAAAACCCCTTGCGCTTGGGTCTTCATGCCCGTATTTATTGTTCATCGACTGCTCTCCGCTTTCAGGAGCCTCTTTAAGTGCAATCCATGAATTTCAATTTCCTCTGTCCTGGTCCTGCCAAGCCGGTCAGCCGCAGCGTCGGCATCATCGGGGCCGGGCCATCAGGCCTGGCCGCTGCGGGGCACCTCTCCTGCCAGGGGTATCAGGTGGACGTCTACGACAAGCTTCCCAAACCCGGCGGGCTCATGCTTTTTGGCATCCCCGGGCACCGCATCCCCCGCGAGCGAATAGCCGAGGCCACTCGCAGCATGGAGCGCGACCACGGGGTCATCTTTCATACCCAGACCAAGATCTGCTGCTCCGCCCCCATGTTCGAGGAGGAGGGAGACCACTTCTGCAAGGAGGTCCTGGGGCTTAAGGACCTGGTGATGCGCCACGATGCCAGCATCATCTGCACAGGGTCCTGGAAATCCCGCAAAATGGGCATCGAAGGCGAGGATCTGCCGGGAGTGCACTCCGGCCTGGAGTTCCTTTTTCCCATACGCGCGGCCCGCTACGCCTCGGCAAAGGTGAAAACACCGGACGTCAAAGGCAAGGCCGTGGCTGTTATCGGGGCAGGCCATTCGGCGGTGGACGCGGCCCACGGAGCGGTTCATCTGGGAGCGGCCAAGGTGGTCATGCTCTATCGCCGCACTGCCAAAGACGCTCCGTGCGGCACCTACGAAATCGAACGTTTGAAGGACATGGGCGTGGAATGGCGCGAGAAGGCGTCGCCTTTGCGCGTGCTGGGCAAGGACAGGGTCGAAGCCCTGGAGATCAGCCAGGACGGCGCAAACGCCGTTGTTGCCGTGGACATGGTGGTGGCTGCCATCGGCGAGATCGCCACTCCGCCGTTTGCCAAGGAGCTCGGCCTGGAGGAGGTCCGCAAGGGCGAGATCCATTGGCTGCACATGACCGCCATAGAGAACGTCTTCGTGGCAGGCGACGCCCTGACCGGGCCAAGCAAGATCGGCAAGGCGGTCTATTCAGGGCTTCGCGCCGCGCGGTCCCTGGCCAACTGGCTGGACCTGAAGGCCCAGGACCGCCTCGGCGAGTACGCTTACGACGACTTGGTCTCCAAGGATGAACCGGTGTTCAGGAAGAAGGCCCGATGAAAACCCTGTACATCGATTACTCGAAATGCATCGGCTGCGAGACCTGCGAATTCGTCTGCCGCTTCGTGCACACCACCCCGCGCATCATGATGACCCGGACCACGGACGGGGTCATGATGCCCTTGTACTGCCGTCACTGCCAGGACCCCAACTGCGCCAGGGTGTGCAAACGCGGCGCCATAGAACGCGACAGCGAAGGAGCCATGGTCTTAAAGCCTCTCCTGTGCCGTGGCTGCGATGGGCGCAACTGCATGCTGGCCTGCCCCTTCGGCGCAATGTTCGAAACCGACAAGGGCGTGATGCTCACCAAGTGCGACCTGTGCTCCGAGCGCAGGGGCAGGGGCATGGAGCCGGCCTGCGCGGACATGTGTCCCTGTGGCGCGGTGTATTTCGTGGAGACAACTGAATTGGAAAATCTCGAGACCCAGGAGGCCAAGGACGCCGAAGCCAGGGTTCTGGCGCATATCCGTCCTCCCTCCAAGAAGGATTAAGGGGCCGCCTGGTTTTCTTCTGTTCCGTTGGGCGCTTTCAAGCACAAACATTTTCCGGAGAGAGAATGAGCACGTTCGATTCCAAACGCATCCGCGAACTGGCTGAACTATCCCTGCCCGCCATGACCCGCTTCCTGCGCGACATGATCCGCATCCCCAGCGAGTCCTGCCAGGAGGAGGGCGTCATTCGCCGCATAAAGGCCGAGATGGAGGCCGTGGGGTTCGACCGGGTTGAGATTGACCCCATGGGAAACATTCTTGGGTACATCGGAAGCGGGCCGCGCCTCATCGCCTTCGACGCCCACGTGGACACCGTGGGTGTGGGCAATCGCGCCAACTGGAACTTCGATCCCTTCGACGGCTACGAGGATGATGAAACCATCGGTGGCCGGGGCGCTTCCGACCAGGAAGGCGGCATGGCCTCAATGGTCTACGCCGGCAGGATACTTAAAGAGATCGGCGTGCCCGAAGGCTTCACCGTGGTCATGGCCGGCACCGTGCAGGAAGAGGATTGCGACGGCCTGTGCTGGCAGTATCTGGTCAAGGAAGTCGGGCTCAAGCCGGAATTCGTCTGCTGCACGGAACCGACGGACGGGGGCATCTACCGAGGCCAGCGCGGGCGCATGGAGATCCGCCTGGACGTCACCGGGGTTTCGTCCCACGGCTCCGCACCAGAGCGCGGCGACAACGCGATCTTTCGCATGG
This sequence comes from Desulfovibrio sp., assembly GCA_016208105.1. Classification (NCBI taxonomy): domain Bacteria; kingdom Pseudomonadati; phylum Thermodesulfobacteriota; class Desulfovibrionia; order Desulfovibrionales; family Desulfovibrionaceae; genus Desulfovibrio; species Desulfovibrio sp. The sequence continues at coordinate 194,831 of JACQYS010000009.1, read as the reverse complement.
GCGCGATTCTTGGCGAACTGGCCGAGCTTCATCCCAGGCTGAAAAACGACGCCTTCCTGGGCAAGGGCTCCCTCACCGTGTCCGAGATATTCTTCACCTCCCCCTCTCGCTGCGCCGTGGCCGACGGGTGCTCCGTGTCCATCGACCGCCGCCTCACCGACGGCGAGGACAAGGAGCTGGCCCTCTCTCAGATTCGCGAGCTGCCCTCGGTAAAAGCGGCCGGAGAAAAGGCCACGGTGTCCATGTACACCTACGAGCGCCCCTCCTGGACCGGGCTCGTCTACCCTACGGACTGCTACTTCCCCACCTGGGTGCTGCCCGAGGACCATGAGGTCTGCACGCGCGCAGTGAGCGCCTACAAAGAACTTTTCGGCCAGGACCCGCGCGTGGACAAGTGGACCTTCTCCACCAACGGCGTGTCCATCATGGGGCTGTTCGGCATTCCGGTGGTCGGGTTCGGGCCGGGCAAGGAAAACCAGGCCCACGCCCCCAACGAGAAGACCTGGAAGGCGGACCTGGTCCGCTGCGCCGCCATGTACGCCGGCATGGTCCACGCCTACGCCGGAAAATGAGCAGGGCTTGAGCCACTAGATTAAGACAAAGGAGCGATCATGGACGCGGTTCGCGTGAAAGAACTCATCCGGGCCCTGGGAAGGCTGAACTTCACGGGCATGCACGACCAGGATTTCCTTCTCACCTGGGAAAAATCGGACCCTGAGATTCAGGCCACCTTCCTTACTGCCGAAATCCTCCGCGGTTTGCGTGAACTGAACATTTCCTGCCGGGTCTTCGATTCGGGCCTGGCAGTCTCGATCTTTCGCGACAATTCCACGCGAACCCGGTTCAGCTTCGTCTCCGCAGCCAACCTCCTGGGACTCACCCCCCAGGACCTGGACGAGGGCAAGTCCCAGATCGCCCACGGCGAAACCGTGCGCGAAACCGCCAACATGGTCTCGTTCATGGCCGAGGTGATCGGCATCCGCGACGACATGTTCATCGGCAAGGGCAACAGCTACATGCGCGAAGTTTCCAAAGCCGTGCGCGAGGGGTTCCAGGAAGGCGTGCTGCCCACCCGCCCTGCGCTGGTGAACCTGCAGTGCGACATCGACCATCCCACCCAGGCCATGGCCGACACCCTGCACCTCATCAACCACTTCGGCGGCGTGGAGAACTTGAAAGGCAAGAAAATCGCCATGACCTGGGCCTACTCCCCCTCCTACGGCAAGCCTCTGTCCGTGCCCCAGGGCGTCATCGGTCTCATGAGCCGGTTCGGCATGGAAGTCTCCCTGGCCCATCCCAAGGGCTACGAGGTCATGCCCGAGGTGATGGAGGTGGCCGAGCGCAACGCCAAGGCTTCCGGCGGCTCGTTCACCGTGACCAATTCCATGGAGGCGGCCTTCAAGGACGCGGATATCGTCTACCCCAAGAGCTGGGCCTCCTTTTCCGCCATGGAGGAGCGCACCAAGCTCTATGAGAAGAACGACTGGGACGGCATCAAGGCGCTGGAGAAGAAGCTTCTGGCCCAGAACGCCAAACACAAGAAGTGGGAGTGCGACGAGAAGCTCATGGCCACCACCAAGAACGGCCAGGGGCTCTATCTGCACTGCCTGCCAGCGGACATTACCGGCGTCTCCTGCCAGCAGGGCGAAGTTGCTTCTGGCGTGTTCGACAAGTACCGCGTGCCGCTCTACCGGCAAGCCAGCTACAAGCCCTATGTCATCGCGGCCATGATGCTTCTGGCCAAGAAGAGAAATCCGGCCCAGACGCTGGAAATGCTGCTTGAAGAGCAAAGGCCGAGAGTGAGATAGCTTGAACCGGGGGAACCCTTTTTGTGAACAAAAAGGGTTCCCCCCGGACCCCCATCCCCAAAAAACTTTTCGATGGGCTTCGCGGGGTACGTGCGAGACTTAAGCCCAGCGCTACGAATGATTGCGGGGTCCAGGGGGTTCATCCCCCTGGCGGGTCCAGGGCGGAGCCCTGGTGGGGTTCGGGGCGAAGCCCCGGAATAAGCCGGGACGGCCGTTTCTCGTCCCTGCGGAGCACGTATGATCACCCTGATACTGAACGGCCAGCCCGCCACCTACCACGGCGATCCAAAACTTCCGCTGCTTTCCTGGTTGCGCGACGAGCAAAACATCACCTCGCCCAAGGACGGCTGTTCGGGTCAGGCCGCGTGCGGCGCCTGCCTGGTGGAAGTGAACGGCAAGGCAATTCTGTCCTGTTCCACGCCCATGGAGAAGCTCCAGGGCGCAAGCGTCGTCACCATCGAGGGCTTTCCGGAAAGCTTGAAGCGCACGTTGGGCCTGGCCTTCGCGGCCAAGGGCGCTGTGCAGTGCGGCTTCTGCACGCCTGGGTTTCTCACCCGCACCAAGATACTTTTGGCCTCCAACGCTGATCCTACGCGCGATGAGGTCGTCCGCGCCCTGCGTTTCCACCTGTGCCGCTGCACCGGCTATGTGAAGATCGTGGACGCGGTGCTTGAGGCGGCGAAAGCCCTGCGAGAGGGCACGGACCCTGCCCTGCCGAAAGATGCCAGAGTGGGTGGGCGTCATGCAAAGCTGGGGGCAGTGGATCGGGCCCTGGGCGTGACGGCCTTCACAGGCGACATGAATTTCCCGGGCATGGTTCACGCCGCGTTGGTGTTCTCCGAGCATCCCCGGGCAGTGGTGAAAAAAATTGATGTGAGTGCTGCCGAGAAGGCCCCGGGTGTGATCCGGGTGTTAACGGCTGTTGACATTCCAGGCGAACGCACCACGGGCATGCTCAAGCAGGACTGGCCCATAATGGTGGCCCAGGGCGAAACCACGCGCTATATCGGTGACGTGTTGGCATTGGTGGCCGGGGAAACCGAGGCCCAGGCTCGCGCCGCTGCCGGGCTTGCCCGGGTGGAATACGAGGTGCTTGAACCCGTCACGGACGTGGATCAGGCCCTTTCTGGCGAGGTCGAAATCCATCCGGGCGGAAACCTGCTTTCGCGCAAGGTTATCCGTCGCGGCATGCCCGTGGAGGAGGCCCTTTCCGCTTCGTTCTGCGTGGCCCGGGGCGTGTTCACCACCCCGGCCATCGAACACGGTTTTCTGGAGACCGAGTGCGGTCTGGCGCATCCCGAGGACGGTGGCATCCGCGTCTACAGCCAGAGCCAGGGTATCTGGCATGACCAGGAGGACATCTCCCGCATGCTGGGTATTCCCAAGGACAGGGTGCGGGTGGCCCACGTGGACACCGGCGGGGCCTTCGGCGGCAAAGAGGACCTTTCCGCCCAGGGGCACGCGGCTCTCATTGCCTATCTGCTGGACCGCCCGGCCAAGGTGCGCTTTTCCCGTCCGGAGTCTCTCCGCTTTCATCCCAAGCGCCATGCAATGCGCATGGAATACGCCCTGGGCTGCGACCACCAGGGCCGCCTGACCGCGCTGAAAGCCCGTATCATCGGAGACACCGGCGCCTATGCATCGCTTGGCGGCCCGGTGATGGCCCGGGCGGCCAACCACGCCGCCGGAGCCTATGACGTGCCCTGCGTGGACATAGAATCCCTGGCGGTCTTCACCAACAACATTCCGGCCGGAGCCATGCGCGGCTTCGGCGTGAACCAGGTGACCTTCGCCATGGAGAGTCTGGTGGAGGAACTCTGCGCCAGGGGCGGCTTCGACCCCTGGGAATTCAGGTACGAAAACGCCCTGGACGAGGGAAGGCTCACGGCCAGCGGCCAGCGTTTGGGCGGCGGCATCGGCCTGCGAAAGACCCTGGAGGCGGTGAAGGATGTGTACAGGCAGGCCAGGCACGCCGGGCTGGCCTGCGCCATCAAGAATTCGGGCATAGGCGGAGGCGTTCTGGAGGAATGCGCCGTCAGGCTCACTGTGCTGCCGGGGGGCCGGGTGCGCCTGGACCATGGCTGGACCGAGATGGGCCAGGGGATCGACACGGTTGCTGCCCAGGTGCTCAGCGAGACACTTGGCTGGACGGACCTTTCGCGTATCGAGGTGGTGGCGGACACCTGCTCCGGGGCCGTGGCCGGATCCACAACGGCCAGCAGGGGAACCTTCCAGCTCGGCCGGGCGGTTATCGAGGCAGGGCTTGCGCTAAGCAAGGCCATACGCGCGGCCGGTGATGTGGAAAGCCTGGAGGGCCAAACGTTCGAGGGGCGCTACGTGAGCGGGAACACCACCGCCGACGGGGAGCCTGGCCAGGTGCGCAGCCACGTGGCTTACAGCTTTGCCACGCATGTGGCCATCTTGGACGATTCGGGAAAGGTGAGCAGGGTGGTCGCGGCCCATGACGCCGGGCGGGTGATCAACCCGCTCCTGTGCGAGGGCCAGGTGGAAGGCGGTGTGGTCATGGGGTTGGGATACGCCTTGAGCGAGAAGCTACCAGTGGAAGGCGGGCGTCTGGTTTCGGAAAAGCTTGCCTCTTTGGGCATGCTGAAAATCGCTGACGTGCCGGACATCGACGTGATATTGATCGAGGGCGAGGACCCCGAAGGCCCTTACGGGGCCAAGGGTGTGGGGGAGATAGGTTCCATCCCCACCGCGGCGGCGGTTGCCAACGCGTTCTATCGCTTCGACTCAAAGCCCAGGCGGAGCCTGCCCCTGGCTAAACCGGAGGAAACCGCACAGTGACGCTCTATCTGCGCGACGCCATGTATCTGGACCCGGCCGGCTTCACCATGAAACCCACGCATCTGGCCGTGGACGAGGGCCCAACCGGTGGAGTGACCCCGGTGGGCGAAATCCCCGAGGGTGCCAAAAGCCTGGATTGCGGCGGCAGGACGGTCATGCGCTCCTTTGCCTGCGGCCACCACCACATTTATTCAGCCCTGGCCCGGGGCATGCCCCAGGCACGCAAGAAGCCCGGCAGCTTCAGGGAGATTCTGGAGCAGGTCTGGTGGCGCCTGGACAAGTGTCTGGACAAGGACATGATCGAGGCGTCCGCCCTGGCCACGGCCATGGCCTGCGCCAAGTCCGGCGTCACCTTCGTCATCGACCACCACTCGTCGCCAAACGCGGTTTCCGGCAGCCTGGAGACCATCGCCAAGGCCTTCGACAAGGTGGGCCTGGGCCATCTGCTCTGCTATGAAATAAGCGGCCGCGACGGCGAAGCCGCAAGCGAGGCCGGGCTCGCTGAAACCGACGCCTATCTTTCATCCGGGCGCATGGGCCACGTTGGCCTGCACGCCTCCTTCACCGTGGACGACGCCCTCCTGGCCCGGGCAGTGGACCTGGCCGACAAGCACGGCACTGGCATCCACATGCACGTGGCCGAAGACGCCTGCGACCAGCAGCACTGCCAGGAAACGTACGGGAAACGGGTGATAGAGCGGCTGAAGGACAACGGCGTGCTGGACCTGCCTCGTTCACTTCTCGTTCATTGCGTCCATCTTGACGACGCCGAGCGCGAGATCATCCGCCGCTCATCCGCCTGGGTGGTGCAGAACGCCGAGAGCAACTTGAATAACGCCGTGGGCCTGACCGGGTATTCCGATTTCGGCCCGCGCGTGATGCTCGGTACCGACGGCATGCACTCGGACATGTTCCGCTCAGTCCAGGTGGCCTATCTGGTGGGCCAGGGCCTGGACGGCGTGACCCCCATGGGCGCCTACCTGCGCTTTCGGGCCACGCACGCTTACGTGGCGGGCATGGGCGCACCCGGGGACGGAGGCAACAATCTGGTGGTGCTGGATTACGATCCGCCCACGGACGTGACCCCCACGAACTTCACCAGCCACTTCATCTACGGGCTGCGCTCGCGCCATATGCGCACGGTGATCGCCCAGGGCAAGGTGGTGGTGGAGGACCGCAAGCTCGTGGGCGCGGACGAGTCAGATATTCTGCGGTTTTCCCGGGAGCAGGCTCGCAGGTTGTGGGCCAAGCTGGGGGAAAATTAGGTGCGGCTGCTGGTGGCCGGTGGCACTGTGGCCACGGCCGAAGCCACGTTCACGGCAGACGTGCTGACCGAGAACGGGGTTGTTCTCGAAGTGGGGGACAGCCTTTCCCGCTCCGGGGCCGAAATCGTGGACGCTTCAGGCTGCCTGGTCATTCCCGGAGGGGTGGACGCGCACACGCATTTCGGGCTGGACGTTGGGTTCGCCAAGGTAAGCGACGGATTCCGCCAGGGTCTCAAGGCCGCGGCCATGGGCGGGGTCACCTGCATTGTGGAGCATCCCGGATTTGGCCCGCAAGGCTGCGGGCTTTTTCATCAGCTGGACGCGTTTCGCAAATTAGCCGATGGCGAGTGCTGCATCGACTACGCCTTCCACGGCGTGGCCCAGCGGGCAGGCGAGGGCGTGCTGGCGGACGTTCCCAGGCTGGCCCAGGCCGGGTATGCCTCGCTCAAGGCGTATACCACCTACGCTGGCAGGCTGAACGAAGAAGACCTTCTGGCTCTGTTCGATGCGGCGGCGCAGTCGCCCGAACCTCTTCTGGTGGCGGTCCATTGCGAAGACCACGCCGTAATTGAATATCTCACACGCCGCTTGCGGACCACTGCCTGGTCCGACCCCATGAGTCTTGCGCTCTCTCGGCCCGGTTATGCCGAATCCCTGGCTGTCAGGCAGGCAATAGCCTTTGCCCGAACCGCCGGGGCCACGCTCTACGTGGTGCATCTGTCCACTGCCGATGGGGTGGACGCAGTGCGCCAAGCCAGGGCGTCCGGGCTCAAGGTGATCGCCGAAACCTGCCCGCAGTATCTGCTTCTAGACGATTCCCGATACCTTGAGCCGGACGGGCTCGCTTGCGCCATGGCCCCGCCGCTGCGCAAAAAAACCGACCAAGAGGCCCTGTGGCAGGGGGTTGCGGACGGTACGGTCTCCGTGGTGGCCACGGATCACTGCGCCTTTTCCCTGGAGGACAAGCGCGCACTGGGAGCAAGCGATGTCTTCGCTTGTCCCGGCGGGGTTCCGGGCGTCGAGACCAGATTGCCGCTTCTCTTCACGTTCGGGGTATTGACCCGGCGCATCACGCTCGAGCGTTTCGTGGACATATGCTGCACCTCGCCAGCCCGCATCATGGGGTTGACCAGGAAAGGATGGCTGGAGCCCGGTTTCGACGCGGACATCACCGTGCTCGATCCTGACAGCGAAAGGGTGATACGGGCTGCGAACCTGACCCAGGCGGTCGACTACACTCCATACGAGGGCATGGCTGCGCGTGGGTGGCCGCGCCACGTTCTCTCACGCGGCAAGAAAGTGGTTTCGGAGGGAGTGTTTGCCGGAGAACCCGCATGGGGGAGGTTCACTCCCCGCTCGCTGGAGGCCATGTGAAAAAGCGCGACGCTTTTTTCCCGGCGTCTCCTGAAACGCTTCTGCGTTGGATACTTTCCGGTCTTTCGCAGGGTGAAATCTTCGGTATGGCGCAAAGTCTTTTCTTTACGCCCAAGGCTTCCGACCCCTTCCGGTGTCAGCGCTACGGCAGGTTGTTGGAAACCCCGCTCGGCGTGGCTGCCGGGCCGCACACCCAGATGGCCCAGAACATCGTGAGCGCCTGGCTGTGCGGGGCGAGGTTCATCGAGCTCAAGACCGTTCAGGTCTTGGATGAACAAAACGTCACCAAACCCTGCATAGCGGCCCAGGACGAGGGCTACAACTGCGAGTGGTCCCAGGAACTTACGCTTGGGCAGTCCTTCGGGCAGTACCTGACGGCCATGGTCTTGCTGCATGTGTTGCGCGAGCATCTTGGCCATGTGGGCCCCGAGGCTGGTTTCATTCTGAACATGAGCGCCGGTTACGATCTTGCCGGGGTGAAAAGCCCTGCCATGGGCCAATTCCTGGACGCCATGACCCACTGCCCGGACGCGGTCCGGGAACTCAAGGATCGCTTGGCGCCCATCTATCCTGGGCTTGCTGGCATGGACCTTCCTGACAAGGTTTCGGACAACCTCACCCTGTCCACCATGCACGGCTGCCCTCCGGACGAGATAGAGCGCATCGCCCGCTATTTCCTTGAGGACCGGGGCCTTCACACCTGCGTTAAGCTAAACCCCACGCTCCTGGGGCCGGACGAGGTGCGTGGGCTCGTGATCGGCGAGCTGGGCTATCCGGTGGAGATACCGGACCAGGCCTTTGCCCACGACCTGAAGTTCGCCCAGGCAGTGGAACTCATCGCCTCGCTCAAGGAGGTGGCTCGAAAAGCCGGGGTGCATTTCGGGGTGAAGCTCACCAACACCCTGGAGGTGGTCAATCCGGGCAACCTGCCTGAGAACGAGAAGATGCTCTATCTCTCGGGGCGCGCCCTGCACCCGGTGAGCATCGCCCTGGCCGCCAAGCTCCGCGACGTTTTCGCGGGCGATCTCGACATCTCCTTCTGCGCCGGGGTGGACGCCTTCAACGTGGCTCAGGTGGTCGGAGCCGGGCTCACCCCCGTGACCATCTGCACGGACCTTTTAAAACCCGGAGGGTACGGCCGCCTGCGCCAGTGCGTGGAGACTATGCGCGGAACGGTTCCGGTGGACCTTGCGGCCTATGCCGAGAGTGCCGCCAAGGACCCGCGCTACCGCAAGAGTGCTCACCCGTATCCGCTCATTAAATCAGGCCGGAAACTCACCCGGTTCGACTGCGCCCAGGCTCCGTGCGTGCAGGGATGCTCCGCCGGGCAGGATATTCCCCGGTACATGGGATTTGCGGCTGCGGGGCGGTTCGACCTGGCCCTTGCAACCATACTGGCCACCAATCCGTTCCCGAACCTTCTGGGCTCCGTGTGTGATCGGCTCTGCCAGCCGCGCTGCACCCGCATCAACTACGACGAACCGTTGCGCATCCGGGCGGTGAAGAAGGGTGTGGCCAGGGTTAAAGAACACGACGCCCGCCAGGGCAGGGCCGAGCCGGCGGGTGTGTCCGTTGCCTTAAGAGGCTCAGGCATCGAGGGTCTGTGTTGCGCGTATTATCTCGCCTTGGCCGGGGTGGACGTGACCGTGTACGGGCCATGTCCGTCTCGCGACGCGAAGCTTTTGGCTGGCGCTGAGGGGGCGAAGGATAAGGACGCCATCGTGTCCCTGGGCATCGCCCTACGCCAGGGCGACGCTCCCGAGAACGCCCTGGACACTCTCGGCACAGCCAACGGGCCGGGAGGGCTGGCCGCGGCAGTTGGCAGAGGGCGGGAAACGGCCGTGCGTTTTTTGAAATCTCGTGGCCTGCTTGCTGTTTTGCCCGAGGCCCCACGAGAAGATTCCACCATTGACTTCCAAGGTTTGGCATTGGCCAAGGCTACCCGCCGTTTTGCCGGGCAAGCCGCTGACACAGCGAACGATGTCCGCATGGAGGCCTCGCGATGCCTGGGGTGCGACAAGGTGTGCGGCGTCTGCGTGACCGTCTGCCCCAACAGGGCCAACATCGCCCTGCCGGGCGGGAACCTGGTCTACCCACTGCAACGGGCGGTGCAATCAAGCGATGGAGTGCGTGTCGAAACCCTTGGGAGCGCTTCGGCAGCGCAGCTTTATCAGGTGGTGAACCTGGCGGATTTCTGCAACGAGTGCGGCAATTGTGCGAGTTTCTGCCCGACTGCTGGTGCGCCCTACAAGGACAAATTCCGCATGCACCTCTCCAAGGCGAGCTTCGAGGCATCGGGCGAGGGCGCGTGGTTCAGCGGGCCAGGCCGGATGGAGGCTTTGCTGGACAGGCGGTGCGTAACCGTCAATGAAGATGCTGCTGGCCTGCTCGTGGCAACTCCCGAGGCCCGTGCGCTGCTGTCCCACGGATCGTTCCAGGCCCTGCGGGTGGAGCTTCTTCCTGGCGTCGAACAGGCTGATCTGGCCCTGGCGGCCCAGACGGCGGTTCTGTATGTTCTCGCCTCCAGGGCGTTGCCCTTTTCACTGGGAGAGCCGTGCTGAACAAACTGCGTATAGTCATCCGTGGCGCTGGCGACCTGGCCACCGGAGTGGCCCTGCGCCTTGTTCGTTCCGGGTTCACCCGCCTGGTTATGCTGGAGCGCGACAACCCCATGGCCGTGCGGCGCATGGCATCGTTTAGTGAAGCCGTACGTCTGGGGCGGCACACGGTGGAAGGGATGACGGCCGAATTGGCCCATGGTGTTGAGGACGTGAACAGAGTGCTGGCTGAAGGAAACCTGCCCATCCTGGTGGACCCACTTGCCGCTTCGCTTGAACTCCTGAAGCCCGACGTGCTGGTGGACGCGGTCATGGCCAAGCGCAACCTGGGGACATCCATGCGGGACGCGCCGCTTGTGGTCGGTCTGGGCCCTGGTTTTACAGCGGGGAGCGACTGCCACCGTGTCGTTGAGACACATCGGGGGTCCGGCCTGGGCCGGGTGGTAGCCACTGGCGCGGCCCTTCCTAATACGGGAATCCCCGGCATGGTGATGGGCTACACCACAGAGCGCGTGCTGCGTGCGCCCGTTGAAGGAATTTTCGAGACATGCCTGGATGTCGGCCACGCCGTGAGGGCGGGTGAAACCGTCGGATTGGTGGCCGGAAGGCCCGTGGTCTCGGTGATCTCCGGGGTGCTGAGGGGTATACTGCCCAATCTGTCGCCGGTTACCGCCGGGCTCAAGGTGGGGGACGTGGACCCCAGGGGGGACCAGGTCGCCTGCGACCGGGTTTCGGACAAGGCCCTGGCCGTTGGCGGCGGAGTGCTGGAAGCTGTCCTGGAAAGGTTCAACTCAGGTCCGGGCGTCCAAAACAGCGAGGAGGAGGCCGTATGGCCGTTGGCGATTCCGTAAGGCGTGTGGACGGTCCGGCCAAAGTGACCGGCCGCGCCCGCTACACCGACGACCTGACCATGCCCGGCATGCGCCATGCCAAGTTCGTGCGTTCCCCCATCGCCCACGGCATGGTCCGGCGAATCGATACGTCGAAAGCCTTGGCACTGCCCGGGGTGGAGGCGGTGTTCACCTTCGAGGACGTGCCGGACATTGTGTTTCCCACCGCTGGCCACCCCTGGCATCTTGATCCCGGGCACCGCGACGTTGCGGACAAGCTCTTGCTCACCCGCCACGTCCGCCATCACGGAGACGAGGTGGCCGTGGTGGTGGCTCGCGACGAGCTGACGGCCGAACAGGCCGCGCGTCTGGTGGAAGTGGAGTACGAAGAACTGCCGGTGATGACCACTGCAGAAGCTGCTCTGGCTCCTGGGGCTTCGCCCATCCATCCGGGAGGGAATCTTCTCAAATCCCATCAGTTCGTCTGCGGTGGCGATCCCGAAGCCCTGCTTGCCCAGGCGGAGGTGACGGTGTCCGGGTTCTACCGCACTCCGGTGGTGCAACACTGCCATCTGGAAAACCACACCGCCTATGCCTGGATGGAGGACGAAAAGCGCATCTCCATAGTGTCTTCCACCCAGATTCCCCACATTTGCCGCCGGGTGGTGGCCCAGGCCTTGGGGCTGCCCTGGAGCCGGATCCGCGTGGTGAAACCCTGCGTGGGCGGCGGGTTCGGGGCCAAGCAGGACGTGTTGATCGAGCCCATCGTGGCATTTCTTACTGTGAAGCTGGGTGGTCTGCCCGTGAAGATGGCGCTTTCCCGGGAAGAATGCATGCTGGCCACGCGCACCCGCCACGCCTTCGACATTTCCGGCCGTTTGGGCGTTACCAGCCAGGGCCGCATCACCGCCGTGAGCCTGGACGTTGTCTCCAACACCGGGGGCTACGCCTCCCATGGCCATTCCATCGTGTCCGCCGGGGGGGCTAAGTGTCCTTCGCTCTATCCGCGCGCGGCCTTTGGCTTCAAGGCGTCCACGGTCTACACCAATCTGCCCGTGGCTGGGGCCATGCGCGGCTACGGCTCGCCCCAGGTTCATTTCGCCCTGGACTGCATGGCCGAGCAGGCCGCCCGCCAGCTCGGCATGGATCCGCTTGAATTCAGGCTTCAAAATGTGGGGCTTCCGGGAGAGCCAAATCCGCTCAACAAACGGGTCATTACCACCCATGGCATCGCAGAGTGCCTGCGCAAGGGGCGCGAAGCCTTCAAATGGGATGAACGCCGCGTTGCCTGCCAGCGCTCGGGCCCGTTGCGCCGCGGGGTGGGAGTAGCCTGCTTCAGCTTCAACACCGGGGTGTATCCGATTTCCGCCGAAATCTCCGGTGCGCGCGTGCTTTTGAACCAGGACGGCACCGTGCAGCTCATGGCCGGAGCCACGGAGATAGGCCAGGGCGCGGACACCGTGTTTGCCCAGATGGCCGCCCAGGTCCTCGGGGTGCCAGTAGGGCATGTGAATGTCGTGTCCACCCAGGACACGGACCTCACGCCTTTCGATCCCGGCGCGTTTGCCTCCCGCCAGACCTTTACAGCGGCCCCGGCGGTCAAGGGCGCGGCCTCGCAGCTGAGAGATCGCATCCTGGAACACGCCGCCAAGATGACCGGGCACGACGCTTCTTCCCTGGACATTGAAGACGCGGTGGTGGTCGGCGACGGGCAGGCCCTGGCCTCTTTTGAGGAAGTTGCCATGGACGCCTTCTATCACGTCCACCGGGGTGGTCAGCTGTTCGGCGAGTGCTCGCACAAGGCCCAGGCCAATCCGCCATCCTTTGGCTGCACCTTCGCCCAGGTGGAGGTGGACATCCCGTTGTGCCGGGCCCGGGTCACGGACATCCTGAACGTGCACGACGCGGGCATGGTCATGAACCGCCAGTTGGCCGAAGGCCAGGTGCATGGCGGCGTGGCCATGGGCATCGGCTGGGCCCTGGCCGAGGAACTCCTGGTGGACCAGAAGACGGGCCTGGTGTTGAACAACAACCTGTTGGACTACAAGGTGCCCACCTGCATGGACCTGCCGGACCTGGGCGCGGATTTCGTGGAGACCAACGAGCCAAGCTCCGCCTTCGGCAGCAAGTCGCTCGGCGAACCGCCGCTTCTCTCCCCGGCTCCGGCCATCCGCAACGCCGTGTGGGATGCGACGGGAGTAAGGGTGGACGAAATACCCATGACGCCCAAGGCGCTTTTTAAGCATTTCAAGCAGGCGGGGTTGATATGAACCGCGAGAGATGGGGGCGCCGCCCCCAAACCCCCGGCAGGGCTCTGCCCTGCACCCGCTGGGGAGATGATCCCCCCAGACCCCGCAATGGGTTAGCTTATTGTCTGGAAGGGACGGGTTTTGTGGCGCGTGGGGCGAAAGCTCTGCGGGCAAGGAGCGGACATCATGTTCGCGGTTGAGCGGTACAGAAGAGCGGAAAGCGTGGCTGATGCAGTTCGACTGCTGGCCGAAGACCCATTTTCCATACCAATCGCAGGCGGCACGGACATCCTGGTCAAGTTGCGCGAAGGCCATCGCCAGTACGCCAACCTTGTTGATGTTCACGGCTTGGCCGAGCTTGAGTCCATCATCCTGGATACGGACGGAACGCTGTGTGTCGGGGCCGGGGCCACCTTCACCCAGGTGATGGAGTCGCCTCTGGTGCGTGAGCATGCCCCGGTGCTGGCCGAAGGGGCTTCCTGGGTGGCCGGGCCACAGATACGAAACGTCGGCACCATAGGCGGCAACATCTGCAACGGATCGGTTTGCGCCGACTCCGTTCCGCCGCTTCTGGTGCTGGATGCCGAACTGGAGCTTGCCGGTCCTGAGGGCCTGCGACGAACACCGCTGCGCGGTTTCCATACAGGCCCTGGCATTGTGGCCAGGGGCCAGGCCGAAGTTCTCACGAAGGTCCTTGTGCCTGCGCCGCCCCGAGGCGCTTTCGCAGCGGCGAGTTTAAAATACGCCATGCGCCGGGCCATGGACATCACCACCATTGGCTGCGCGGCCTCCGTGCTGCTGGACGGGGAGAGCATTGTCTGGCTCAAGCTGGCCTTTTCCGTGGCCGCACCCACTCCGGTTCGCTGCCCTTCGGCCGAAGCGGCCGCTTCCGGCAAACCGTTGACGGCCCAAACCGTCGAGGCCGTGAAAAAAACCGTGGAAGTGGACGTGGCGCCACGAACATCCTGGCGGGCTCCTGCTGATTTTCGTATGCACATCATCCGCGAACTTTCCGAACGCGCCATGCGCACGGCCGTTCAACGCGCCGGGGGAGGAATCAGATGAATGTGGAAATAACCTTCACAGTCAACGGCCAGACCCTGAGCGCCCGAGTGCATCCCGGGACGTCGCTCCTTGATCTTTTGCGCGACCAGGGCTTTACGGGCACCAAGCAGGGCTGCGGCGTGGGCGAGTGCGGGGCCTGCACCGTGCTGGTAAACCAGCTCCCTGTGGATTCCTGCCTTTTCCTTGCCGTATGGGCCCAAGGCAAGGCGGTGCGGACCATTGAGGGCGAAGCCCTGGGCAACGTTCTTTCTCCGGTCCAGGAGGCCTATCTGGATGCCGGAGCTGTTCAATGCGGTTTCTGCACTCCAGGGCTCATCATGAATTCCACGGCGTTTGTGGAAAAGCATCAAGGCCAAACCGTGAGCCGCGAGGACATCCGGCGCGGGCACGCCGGAAACCTCTGCCGCTGCACGGGCTATACAACCATCGTGGACGCGGTGGAACGCTGTCTCAAGAAGTGACCGGGGGGGCTGACCTGCGCCCCATATGCAGCGCACCTTGCCAGGCAAGGCTCTGTCGAATACGCTTACGAGATTCCAACACGAGGAGCTCCTGACACATGATCCGAAAGACCATCCGCGGGCTGGCCTGTCTTGTGGCCGCCATGAACTGTTTGTCCTCCCTGGCCCTGGCCCAGACCCCGGTCAAGTTCACCCTGGACTGGAAATTCGAAGGTCCTGCCGCCGCGTATTTCATCGCGGACAAGAAGGGCTATTTCAAGGATGCGGGGCTCAAGGTGGAAATCGATTCCGGCAACGGCTCTTCCGGGGCGGTGAACCGGGTGGCCACCGGTGCCTACGACATCGGTTTCGCGGACATAAACTCGCTTATTGAATTCAATGCCCAGAACCCGGACAAGGCCCTGAAGGCCGTGTTCATGGTGTACGACTATCCTCCCTTTGCCATCTTTTCGCTCAAGAAATCAGGCATTGCCAAACCCGCTGACCTGGCGGGCAAAACCCTTGGCGCGCCCATCTTCGATGCCCCCCGCAAGACCTTTCCGGCTTTCTGCAAGGCCGCCGGCCTGGACCCCGCCAAGGTCACCTGGCAGACCATGGACCCGCCGCTTCGCGAACCCATGCTCATGCGAGGCGACGTGGCCGCCATCTCCGGCTTCTACTTCACAAGCCTCTTGAACCTGGAAAAGGCCGGGGTGAAGGCCGAGGATGTCACGGTGTTCAAATACCCGGACTTCGGCGTGAAGCTCTACGGCAACGCCATCATCATCAGTCCGGCCCTGGCCAAGAAGCCCGAGCTGGTGAAAGGCTTCCTCACCGCCGTGGCCAAGGGGTGGAAAGAGGCCATAGCCGACCCCAAGGCCGCCATCGCCTACGTGAAGGAGCGTGACGGACTCATTGATCCCGCCTTGGAAGAGAAGCGCTTGAAACTCTGCGTGGACATGTGCATCGCCACGGACTTCGTGAAGCAAAACGGCATGGGAGAGGTGGACAAGGATCGCCTGGCCAAAGCCGCCCAGGAAGCCGCGGCGAGCTTCGGTCTTTCCGCAGTGCCCAAGCCCGAGGACGTGTTCGATGCCTCCTTCATGCCCGCCAGGGAAGACCGGAAGGTCTTCTAGGCGAGTGACGAGATCATCCGTGAGGACCTCTGAATGAATGAGCGGTTCGTCCGGCTAAGTGGCGTGGACCTCGCTTATGACGGGGATGCCGCTTCCCTGGCCGTGCAGGGGCTCGACCTGGCCATTGGCGAAGGCGAGTTCGTGGCCGTTGTCGGCCCTTCGGGGTGCGGCAAGTCCACCCTGCTCAAGCTGGTTACCGGTTTGAGCCCTGCAACCAAAGGTATCGTGGAAGTTGGAGGTCAACCGGTTTCCGGACCGCTGCCTTTCGTGGGCATGGCCTTCCAGAACCCCACGCTTCTTCCCTGGCGGCGCCTGATTGAGAACATCATGCTCCCCCTGGAAATCGTGGAGCCCCACCGGTCCCGATTGCGTGGCGAGCGGGCGCTGTACGAGGAGCGGGCCCGCGAGCTTTTGCGCACCGTGGGCCTTGAGGGCCAGGAGGACAAGTACCCCTGGCAGCTCTCCGGGGGCATGCAGCAGCGCGCCAGCCTGTGCCGGGCGCTTATCCACGAGCCCAGGCTCCTCATGCTGGACGAGCCCTTCGGTGCCCTGGACGCCTTTACCCGCGAGGAGCTCTGGTGCGTGCTGCGCGACCTCTGGGAGGCAAAGCCTTTTACAGTGGTGTTGGTGACCCACGATCTTCGGGAATCGGTGTTTCTGGCCGACACGGTGCACGTTATGAGCAGCCGCCCGGGGCGCATCGTGCACACCAGGCATGTGGACATTCCCCGCCCGAGAAGCCTTGCCGGCTGCTATGACAAATCGTTTGTGGACATAGTCCATGAGCTTCGCGACCAGATCGAGGCCGTACGCTGTGCACCCGGCAGCAGGGAGTGCGTCCCATGCCGCTGAGCCGCAAGCGCCTGGAGAGCCTCTCCCCCTGGCTGGTGACCCTGGGGCTGTTCGCCTTATGGGAACTTGTCGTCAGGCTTTTTGGCATACCAAACTACATTCTGCCTGCTCCAAGCCAGTCTCTGGCCGAAGGGTGGACCTACAAGGGCCCGATAGCCGAACACGCCCTGCAGACCCTGTACACCACCTCCGTGGGGTTCGCCCTGGCCGTTGGCTTCGGCATGTTCCTGGGTGTGGCCGTTGGCTCCTCGAAAATTGTGTACCGCGCTTTCTACCCCGTGCTGGTGGGCTTCAACTCCGTGCCCAAGGTTGCCCTGGTGCCCATCCTGGTCATCTGGTTCGGCATAGGCACGGTTCCGGCCATCCTCACGGCGTTTCTCATCTCGTTTTTCCCTGTGGTGGTGAACGTGGCCACGGGCCTGGCCACCCTGGAGCCGGAACTCGAGGACGTGCTGCGCGTGCTCGGGGCCACCAGAATGGACGTGCTCCTCAAGGTGGGCATTCCCCGCTCGCTCCCCTTCTTCTTCGCCTCTCTTAAGATAGCGGTGACGCTGGCCTTTGTGGGCTCGGTCATATCCGAAACCGTGGCCTCGAATTCCGGCATCGGCTACCTCATGATGTCGGCCAGTTCCAAGTTCAACGTTCCACTGGTGTTCGCCGGGCTCATGGTCATCGCGGCCATGGGCGTGGGCATGTATGAATTCTTCGCCATGCTGGAGCGCCGGTTCACCTCCTGGGCTCATAGAGGATGATCGTTTTCTCCTTTTTGGCGCATCTTCGCTCCGGTTGTCTCGAAGAAGACCTCGCCATTGCTCTCTTCGCCGGAGTTGCTCCGTGCTTGGGCGTGGTAGGAGTGACCCGGATGAGGGCCGGAGAATGAGACCCCTGCGGGAATTCCTCAAGGAGCACGAACGGGTGGTGGCGTTCGTGGGAGCGGGCGGCAAGACGAGCCTCATCTACACCCTTGCCAGGCAGCTGTCCGGCTGGGGGCACAAGGTGCTCGTAACCACCACCACGAAGATGCATCCCCCCGCGCGCAACCTCCTCCTCTTGGAGAGCGTGAACACGATTCCCTTCTACAAGCACCTCACCGTGGGCAAATGCATCGACCCGGAAAGCGGCAAGCTTCTGGGCGTGCACCCGGACGAGATTCCACACTTGCGTGAACGGTTCGCGGCTCAGTTCGTGCTGGTGGAAGCCGACGGTGCGGCCGGCCGGCCGGTCAAGGCTCCTGCCGGGCATGAACCCGTGGTTCCGTCCTCGGCCGACCTGGTTGTCGGAGTGATGGGTCTGGACGCTCTGGGAAGTCCGGCTGAGGAGGAGATGGTCTTCAGGCTTGAGCACTTCCTCAATGTGACTGGGCTTGCCCCGTCTGAGGAGATCGGCCCGGATTCCCTGAAGGCTCTCGCGGCTCATCCGGAAGGACTCTTCAAGAACACCCCTGCCAAGGCCAGAAGAGTGGCCTTTTACAACAAGGCCGACGCCTATGAATTCGTCGCGAGTGATCGCCCCGAGCAGGCACCAGGTAAAAAGGGTGCCCAGGAGCCTGTTTGGGAGACAGTGTCCGGCTCGGCCCATCAGGGCTGGTTTTTGAGCCGGGAATAGTCGTCCGGCGTATCGATGTCCTTAAGGACTGCCTGGTCGTTGGTTTCCAGAAAATCCACCGGGGCACCGGGCGATTCCAGAAACGGCCTGGCCCCGATGTCGCCCGCAAGGTTCATGACCTTCGGGAACCACTCGGCCGGGATGGTCACCGGGTTTCCTCTGCGCCCTTGGCATAATGGCACGAGAAAACGGCCCGCCCGGAAACCTTCGGCCAACCTCACGACAAGCTCAGGCGTGACCAAAGGCATGTCTCCCAACAGGACCATTGCTCCGGGGACTCCCTCCGGCAGCGCGGCCAGGCCGGACTTCAGCGACTCTGCCTGGCCGCTCCCGGCAAGTGGGCTCTCAACCCTGACGATGGCGCACGGCGAGTCCTGGCCTTTGCTCGAACGCCTGTATCTTAAATTGTCCGGACCACCCACCAGCACCACGTGGTCCAGGGCGCACGCGGCGTTCAGGACCCAGTCGAGGACCGTCCTGCCCCGCCAGGCAAGGCTCAACTTGTCCACCCCCATACGTCTGGAGAACCCGGCGGCTAGCACCACGGCTGCGAGTCCGAATTTCATGTTTTTTTCCAGCAAGTACGCGATTGATGGTTCGATGTGGTTGACAGGATGCCAGGAATTCTTCCACCTGGATGAGGGAGCGAAGCTCCCGCAGGGCAGTTATTTCCAAGGGGTGGGACATGGTTACCGAATTCGATCATGAGCTGGACCGGCTGCGCATCGACACGCTGCGCATGTTCTATATGGTTCGCGAGACAGTGGACAAATCCTTGCGCGCGGTCAGGCAGCGCGACAGGATCCTTTCCCAGGAAGTGATGGATGGAGACGAGGACATCGACCTCCTGGAATGCCAGAACGAGGCTCTCGGACTTCGGCTGCTCGCTCTCAAACAGCCGGTAGCACGGGACTTGCGCCTTATCATAGGCTGCATGCGCATCGCCTCCAACCTGGAGCGCATGGGCGACGAGGCGGTGAACGTGGTGGACCGCAACCTGATTCTCATGGAGCGCCCCGAGTTCGACGACATCCCCTCGGTGTGGAGCATGGGGGAGACATCCCTGGAACTGCTCGACAAGGCCGCTCGGTCCTTCGCGGACAACTCCTTTGAACAGGCCATGGAGGTCCGCGAAGCGTTCGAGCTGGCCTCCACCCGGCACGTGGTGGCTTTCAGGGACCTCACAGAAGCCATGATCAAAAAGGAGCGCACGGTGGAACGCGCACTGCAGCTCTCGTTCATGTCCTACAGCTTCAAGCGCATCTGCGAACGGTGCTTCAACATCGCCGAAAGCGTGATCTTCATTGTCAAAGGCCTGGACGTGAAGCACAGGATTTGCCAGCCCCAGTCCTGATCGGAACTCAGGCGCCTTGTCCGGATCCGCAGGGTGGTTTTTTGAGGGTGATGGCCTTTTCCGGGCACATCTCCTGGCAGCAGAAGCAGGCGATACAGGCCTGGACGTCCACCACGGGAATCCCTCCTTCTTGGGTCAGGGCCTGGGCCGGGCATTGCTCCACGCATGTGCCGCAGCCGGTGCACCGGGCCGGATCGGCTTCGGGCCTGCTGGCCGCGCGATCGTCCAGGAGCCGTTGGATATGGCACAGATGGGAGAGGGCGTCCTCACCAAGCGGCGGAACCTTGAAATCCGCGATGGGTATGAGTTCGCCTTCCAGCGTGATGGAGTCCGCTTCATAATCGCCAAGCCCCAACTCCTTGGCCCTTTTCAAAAATCCCAGATGCTCAGGGTCGGCCCCCATCATCCTGGCCATCACGGCATCCATGGCCACGGCGTTGTCCGAGGCGAGTATCCGTCCGATCCAGCGAAGCTCGGTGGAGGCCGGGCCATTGCCCTGCATGCCGAGCACGGCGTCCATGATGAACAGGTCAGGAACCCGAAGCCTGAAGACCTCCACGATGAGTTCGTGGAAGCGGGCCTGGTTTCCGGAAAGGCGGTGCAACTGGGCTTTCTGGGCGCCAGGAAGAA
The DNA here is from genome assembly GCA_016208105.1 of Desulfovibrio sp. Taxonomy (NCBI): domain Bacteria; kingdom Pseudomonadati; phylum Thermodesulfobacteriota; class Desulfovibrionia; order Desulfovibrionales; family Desulfovibrionaceae; genus Desulfovibrio; species Desulfovibrio sp. Next base: position 174,860 of record JACQYS010000009.1, on the reverse strand, counting down.
TCCCGTAGCTGTTCTTTATCGCCCCGGTGATGCCGGTCAAACCGTGGGTCTTGAATTTGGGCACGGAGATGACCACGTCCGCGTCCAGTACGTCCTTGGACACAGAGAGGCTTCCGCCATAGGCCATATCGAAGGGGACTTCCTCGGCCTCGATGCCGATGTTGCGGTAGTGCCCGCGGCAAGCAGCCGTGAGGCCGCAGCGCTCGAAACTCTGTTCGTTGGCCCCGTAAGCCATGAGCCCGGGGTTGTCGCCCACAACTATCGATGACGGGTTGCGGGCCTCCACACTGCGGACAACCGCTTCCAGCACCGCCGGATGGGTGGTGATGGCCTCTTCCGGCCGGGAGGGCCGAAGCACGTTGGGCTTAATAAGCACCTTCCTGCCTGCGATGTTCTGGGGGAAAAGCTCGAAAGCCCTTTCCACAGCCTGCTGACAGTCCTGGTAATCGGCGGGGTGGATAAGAACGGTACTCATCGCCCTGTCTCCTGCTAGCACTTAGTAATCCTTTGTTTTGGATACTGCGGGGCCGGGCAGATGCCAAGGACCTTTGTCCGGGACCGCCCCATGCTCTCATCGCTCATGAGTGATCCATGAAAACATCCATGGGGTTCGCATAGGACGGACCGAGGCGTGCTGTTTTCGATGAAAGTCATTAACATTCGGTAATTATTTAAGATTTACGTGCTGGGGGCGGGCCAAGCTTTCTTGGATGGGAAGTACAAAATTGCTTGAAAGGTAAGAACATGGAATAATGATAACCATGAGAGCCACATTCTTCATCCATCCCCCGGAATGAACCTCATGCATGCCTATTGTCCGGCATGCCGGAAACACTACGGACTCGAACAGGGCCTTTTCGCCTGCCCCGGATATGGGGATGGGCGGGAACATATTCTCGATGTACACATTGAAGCCAGCTCCAGGCTTGCTGACGAACTCCTCACATCCTGGTCCAGGCACGGCCAGGACCCTCTGGCGGCTTTCGCCTGCCTTGGCGCGGCGTCAAGCGTTGCCGGACCCCGGTTCGCCGGGTTGCGCTCCGATCTTCAGGAAGGCCTGTCACGCCTGGAAAGCCGGTCCCTGGCCGTAACGCCTTTGCTGCCGGTCCCGGAATTGGGGAAGGCTATCGGACACGGAGGCGTTCTGGCCGTCAAGGACGAGACGGGCCAGCCCGGCGGTTCCCACAAGGTGCGCCATCTGGCCGGGACCATGCTCTATCTGGAAGCCCTGCGGGGCGGTAGGCCCAAACGTCCCCTGGCTATTTCCAGCTGCGGCAACGCGGCCCTGGCTGCTGCCTGCGTGGCCCGGGCCGCGGGCTATGGCTTGAAAACCTTCGTTCCCGAGGACGTGAGCCCGGAAGTGGCGGAGCTTCTGCGCGAGCGCGGGGCCGATGTGGTCGTGGTGCCGCGCCTGTCCACAGGGGGCGGAGACCCGTGCTATCTTGCCTTTCGCGAGGCGGTGCGCGACGGAGCCGTGCCCTTTTGCTGCTCCGGGCGCGACAACTGGTCCAACATCGAGGGCGGGCGCAGTCTGGGGTATGAAGCTGCGCTGCAATGGCGGGCCCTGGCTGGAGAGCCTGGGCACCTGGTACTCCAGATCGGCGGTGGGGCCTTGGCCAGGTCGGTGGCCCAGGCCTTCGAAACCCTTCACTCTCTCGGAATTCTCGAAAACCTGCCCAGGATTCATGCCTGCCAGACCGAAGGCGCATTCCCCTTCGTGCGGGCCTGGCTCGCTCTGTTGGCCGAAACTTCGAAAGTCGCCGGGATGGATTTCCCGTTGCCTGAAGGCTTGGACGGGGTGAAAGCTTTTCTGTCGGAGCGCGATGGGCTTATTGCGCAAGCCGTCGAGCACGCCCGGCTGAACTACGCTTCCGAACCGGTTCGCAACGTCTTCGATCTGGCGGCTGACGAACCGCTCCGCTTCATGCGCGCCTGGCCCGGCCCGGCCCCGCACAGCCTGGCCCACGGCATCTTGGACGATGAGACCTACGACTGGTACTTTCTGGCCCGGGCCATGCTTCGCACCGGCGGCCGGGCCGTGATCGCCTCCGAATCCCTGATCGCCAGGGCTCACGAGCTGGCGCTTAAGCATACGCCCGTCAGCGTCTCCCCCACAGGGTCGGCCGGCCTGGCCGGGCTTCTGGCTCTCAAGCAAGCCCGAGCCGTGGAGGACTCCGCCCGGGTTGGCCTCTTCTTTACCGGAATAAACCGCTAAACCAGCGAGGAACCAATACATGCCCAGAATCGCAGGCCCCACCTTCGCCGAGATGCTCGATCCTTCGAAGATCGGCCCGGATATCCGCCGCAAAGCCCTGGCCGCCAGGACGGACGCTCCGCTTGATCCCGTGAACCTCTTCAACATCACTTGGCGCGACGCTGCCGGGCAGGTGAGCCACATGGTGCTGCCCAAGGCCCTGACCGGCGTGGACGCGGAGATTGTGGTCATCTACGGAAAGGATTTCCCCACCGGCAGCCACAAGGTGGGGGCCACCTATTCGGTGCTCATCGAACAGCTGGTTCGTGGCGCGGTGAAGGCCGGAGAACACACAGTGGTGTGGCCCTCCACCGGCAACTACGGCATCGGCGGCGCATGGGTTGGCGGACGCATGGGCTTCGACTCCGTGGTGGTTCTCCCTGAGGAGATGAGCGCCGAGCGTTTCGAGATGATCCGTTCCTATGGTTCGCGCATCATCGCCACTCCGGGCTGCGAGTCCAACGTCAAGGAAATCTACGACAAGTGCCACGAACTCTCGGGTGGTGATCCGGACAAAATACGGATCATGAACCAGTTCGAGCGGTTCGGTAACTATCGCTTCCATTCGTGCGTCACCGGTCCCACGATCATTGCCCTCATGGAGGAGTTGGCCGCCAAGGGAGTTGGCAGAGGCAAGGCTTCGGCCTTTGTCTCGGCCATGGGCTCGGCGGGTACCATCGGCGCAGGCGACGCCCTCAAGGAACGCTGGCCGGATCACAAGATCGTTGGTCTCGAACCCATCCAGTGCCCCACGCTTTTTATCAACGGCCATGGCGGGCACGACATCCAGGGTATCGGCGACAAGCACGTCACCTGGATCCACAATGTCATGAACATGGACGCCATGATCTGTGTGGACGACTTGGAGTGCAAGCTCGGCTTACAGCTCCTGGTCGAGGAGGCAGGACGCAAGGTCCTGGAGGCTGCTGGTCTCACCCCCGGGCAGGCAGACAAGCTGGCGTCCATTACTGGAATTTCAGGCGTGTGCAACATCCTGGGGGCCATCAAGACAGCCAAGCACTATGGCTTTAGCAAGGACGACGTGGTGGTCACCGTGTGCACGGACAACATCGCCAGATACCACTCGGTGCTGAAAAACCTCACCCAGGAAAAAGGGGCGATGGACTCAGCCGAAGCCGGGCACAGGCTGACAAGCATCTTCCACGGCCAGAAAGAGGACTGGATTCAGGAAGGCACGCGCGAGGCCAGACTTCGCTGGCACAACCTCAAATACTTCACATGGGTCGAACAACAGGGTAAGACTGTGGCGGAACTCGATGCCCTCAAGTCTCAGGACTTCTGGGCAGGACAACGGGCTTTTGTGAGCGAGACGGACCGGCTGATCGAGAGTTACCGGAAAGGCTAGGCGCACGGGGCGATACCGAGGCGTGCGCGCCGGGCAGGGGACACATCCCCTCGCTCGGCGCGCTTTTTTGTGGCCGTGTATTATCTTGGTCAAACTCCGCTATTCTGCCCATGTTTGGTGAGTCGTCTGTCGTTGGTGTGGTATGTCTCGTCATGTGGGACTGCCCCGGATCCTGGGCCTCTACGTTTGAAACGTATTGACCCGGCAGGCGCTTTGCTTAACTAACACGCTTACACCATGAAGAAACGCATACTGACGATAAACCCGGGGTCCACCTCCACCAAGGCCGTGCTTTTCGAGGGCGACGTGGCGGTTCGTACCGTTGAGTTGGAGCACACCCGCGATGAGATGATCAGATTCGAACGGGTGATGGACCAGCTCCAGTACAGGACCTCCGGCCTGCGGGCCGGACTGGGCGATCTTGGCCACTTAGATGCCGTGGTTGGGCGCGGTGGGTTTCTAGCGCCCGTGCCTGGAGGAGTCTTCGCCGTGAGCGAGGCCATGCTCGACGAGTTGCGCCAGGCCCCGCACGGCGAACACGCCAGCAACCTGGGGGCCTTCCTGGCCAGAAAGTTCGCCGACAAACATCAGTGTCCGGCCCTGGTGGTGGACCCGGTGGCTACGGACGAACTCATGGACGTCGCCCGGCTGACCGGATTCCCGAATATTTCCAGACGCACCATCTTTCATGCCCTGGGCCAGCGCGGGGCCGCGCGTGAGGCTGCTTCGCGTCTGGGGATCGACTACGGGCACGGCCGGTTCATCGTGGCCCATCTGGGTGGTGGGATTTCCGTTGGCGCACACCTGAAGGGCAGGGTGGTGGACGTGACCAACGCCATGGACGGAGAGGGTCCGTTCAGCCCGGAACGCTCCGGCGCCTTGCCTCTTTTACCTGTGCTGCGCCTTCTCGAGAGTGGACAGTATTCCATCGGGCAGCTCGAGGCGGCCATAACCACGGGAGGGGGGCTGCTGGCCCATCTGGGAACCAGCGACCTGCGCCTGGTGGAGGCCCGCATCAATGCGGGCGACGAAAAGGCCAGGCTGGTCTTCGAGGCCATGGTCTACAACATCGCCAAGGCCGTGGCATCGATGGCTCCGGCCCTGGAGGGCCGGGTGGAGGCCGTGGTGGTGACCGGCGGCATGGCCCGCAGCACCCGGCTCACCCATGAGCTCACCCGTCTGGTGGCCTATTTGGGGCCCGTGGTGGTGGTCACTGGAGTGGAGGAGATGCAGGCCATGGCCAGGGGCGCGCTGCTGGCCCTTGCCGGAGAGCTCGAGGTTCAAACGTATCCCCCTGTGAAAAAGGGGGATCCCAAGAATTGACTCTCGCGGTGTCCATCGCCTATCCCTAGAAATGCGAACAATCCCGGGGACCCGCATGAAATGGCTCGCCGCCTCCAGTTTTCTCCTCTTGGTCTTGGTCTGGAGTCATGACATCCATGCTCAGGGCCAGCCTGCGGATTCCTTTGAGATTCCCTACAATCTTTCTGCCTCCCGCATCCTTCCCAAAGCCCTGCTCTCAGGGCCGCACCATCGCGTGGAAGAGGTTGTCGAGAACGACGGCTACATGAACATCTACACGGTTCGTTCCCGCTATGGCAGTTACAGAATCGTATCCACTGCGCTTCTGGCCACACGAGTGGACGAATTCGCGGCCATGCACGCCATGGACAAGGCCAACGGCGCCAAAGAGTACGGCAAGGGTGTCTGGGAAGGCGGCGTGAGCATGGTGGAAGGGGTCAAGAACCTGGTGACGGCACCGGTGGACACCCTCGAGGGTGCTGCGTCCGGCGTGGGCAAGCTGTTCAGCCGGGCGGGCGAGAGCATATCCGGATCCAAGGCCAGCAAGTACGAGGATTCCACCGGGGCCAAGCTCACCGGTTTCGCGTCCACCCGGCGCGAGTACGCCGTGGCCTTCGGTGTGGACCCTTATTCCACCAATGAGCGCCTCCAGGAGAAGCTGCGCGCCGTGGCTGCGCCCGGTTACGCCGGAGGGCTCACCACCATGGGGCTCAAGGCCCTGATACCCGGCGGAGTGGGCATTGCGGTATCCTCAGTGAGCGGCGTGAACTGGCTGGGGCAGATCGATCTGGCCCAGCCGCCTCAGGATCTGCGTATACACAATCGCAAGACCCTTGAAGCCATGGGCATACCGGAAGAATCCTCACGGTTCTTCATGGACAATGACGAGTTCACCCCCACCCAGCAATCGCTTCTGGTGAAGGCCCTGTCGGACCTGGGGCGGGCTGGAGGGCGGGATACGTTCGTGCGCCTTGCCGCGCGCACGGAGAACCAGGATCAGGCCTTTTTCAGGCAGCGCATGGCCCTGATGTATGCGGGGTTTCATCGCAAGGTGAACGCCATCCGGGGCTTCGTGAAGCTGGGCACCCTGGTCGGGGCGTTGACCAACGAGGGCAAGCTGGTGCTCTGTTTCCCGTTGGACAACCTGTGCTGGACCAAGGCCTTGGGCAAACTCTCCGGGGGAATCGAGGTTGCGGTGGACAAATTCAAGCCAGCGGCAGTGGAATTGTGGGTCACCGGGACGGTGAGCGCCAGGGCCAAGCAGGCGCTTTCGGAGCGCAAGTGGGTTGTGCGCGAAGGGGCTGGCCAGGAACTTTTGGGAGAGAAAATGTAAGCAAAAAACATGAAAACGGTTTTTCCCGCCCGTTTCATCCCGTCGGGACAAAACAGTTGGCACTGCCATGCGGACGAACCCGGCGCAGAGCAGGTTTTTCCGGGATATGCAGGGGGCACAGCACAAAAAAAGGGAGCCGTACGGCTCCCTTTCCTGTTTTTTGGATGCTTTATTGGGCGCTAGGCGGCTTGATCGCTGCCATTGCCCTGGCGGTCACCACCCTGGCGGGAGCGAGGTCTGGACTGGCCGTAGTTGCCCGAGGTCCTTTCCTGGCCGCCACTGCGGCTGCCATTAGCGGACTCCGGAGCCCGGCCGTAGAAGCCGCCGGAGCTCTTGGCGGCGCGGGGCTGCCTGTTGCGGGAGTGGTCGCCATCGCGGTTGTCCGTCGCGGCGCGGTTGCCGTCCTGGTCGCGGCGGGCGCGGCCTGGTTCGGCGGAGTAAGCGTACTGCCTGGGAGCGTTGCCTGAACCCTCGGCTCCGTAGCGGCCGGCGTTGCCGTAAACGCCCTGCCTGGAATTCCTGGCCTGGGGCTGGTCGCCGTAAGAGGAGCCGCGTTCCTGGCTGTCGGAAGCGTAGCGGCCAGATCTGGGCTGGTCGCCGTAAGCGGAGACGCGCTCCTGGCTGCCGGAAGCGTACCTGCCGGACCTGGGCTGGGGCTCGGAGGAGTTGCGGCCGTTACGGGGCTGGCCGTAGCGGTTCTGGCTGAGCGGCGGGCGGTGGAATTCGGAGTCGCGCTCGGGCGCGGCGCAGGCGTAGTCGAACCCTTCGATCTTGCGGCGTTCGATGGACTTGCCCAACAGACGCTCAATGGCCCTGACCATGGACACGTCCTCGCTGGTCACCAGGGAGTGGGCCTGGCCTTCGCGCTCGGCGCGGCCGGTGCGGCCGACCCGGTGGGTGTAAGTCTCAGGGGTGTCGGGAAGGTCGTAGTTCACCACGTGGGCCACGCGGGACACGTCGATGCCCCTGGCCGCGATGTCCGTGGCCACCATCACCCGGTAGCGGCCGGAGCGGAAGCCTTCCATGGCCTTCTGGCGCTGGGCCTGTGACAGATTGCCCTGCAGGCAGGCGGACTGGTGGCCGGAACGCCCAAGCTGCTCGGCCAGGCGCTTGGCGCGGTGTTTGGTGCGGGTGAACACCAGCACGGAACCTTCGTTGGCGTCGCCCAGGATGTTCAGCAAAAGCTTGGTCTTCAAGTGCTGGGGCACCGGGTACAGGCACTGCTCGATGGTCTGGACCGGGCCGGAGCGGCCGATGCGCACCAGGGCCGGGTCCTTCAGGGTCTCGTTGGCCAGGCCCTTGATGGAATCGGGCATGGTGGCGGAGAAGAGCAGGGTCTGGCGCTCGTTCGGAAGCCTCTCCAGAATCCTCTTGATGTCTGGCAAAAAGCCCATGTCGAACATGTGGTCGGCTTCGTCCAGCACCAGGGCTTCAACAAAGGAGAGGTTGGCGTTGCCCTGGTTCACATGGTCGAGCAGACGTCCCGGGCAGGCCACCACGATGTCAGCGCCGCGGCGCAGATTGTTGGTTTGAGGTCCCATGCCCACGCCGCCGTACACGGTAACGGTGCGGAAGCGAAGGCCCTTGGTGTACTCGCGGGCGCTCTCGTGGATCTGTTCGGCCAGTTCGCGGGTGGGCGCGATGACCAGGGCGCGGCACGAGCCCCTGAGCGGCTTGGGGTTCTTTAAGAACCTGTCGATTATTGGCAGCAAAAAGGCCGCGGTCTTGCCGGTGCCGGTCTGGGCCAGGCCCATGACGTCGCGGCCGCTGGCCACATGCGGAATGGCTTCGCGCTGGATGGGGGTGGGGGCTTCGTAGCCCAGGGCCTTGATGTTGGCGGTAATGGAAGCGTGTAAATCAAAAGCGTCGAATGACAAAGGAGATCCTTGGGTTCGTGTTGCAAAGCGATGAGCAGGCGTGCCGCGCAAAGCTGCATACACGGTCAAGAAGGCTCACTCGGGGAACAAGTTGGTGCGGCAGAACAGTCTGATTGGGACGGGCGGGGCTTGCAGCTGGCCCACGCCTCGCAGGCAGGCATGCCGGGGGCGCCTGAGCGCCAGGGCGGTATGTAGTCCTTTTTTGAAACTTGTCAACTCCGGCCTTGACCCCTGCCGGTCCCATCTGCAACAAACCGAAGGTTTTGCCGAAACTGAAACATTATGAACCAAGGAGCGGATCATGCCGGTAACCGTGGTCGATCATCCGCTGGTAAGGCACAAGCTGGGCATTTTGCGCGAGGACGGTGTGAGCACCAAGAACTTCCGCGACCTGGCCAACGAAGTGTCCATGCTGCTCACCTATGAAGCCACCAAGGACTTGAAGACCGAAAAGAAAACCATCAAGGGCTGGGCCGGCGACGTCGAAGTGGAACAGATAAAGGGAAAGAAGGTCACCGTGGTGCCCATCCTGCGCGCGGGACTTGGCATGATGGACGGCGTTCTGGACATGATCCCCGGCGCCAAGGTGAGCGTTGTGGGCATGTACCGCAACGAGGAAACCCTGGCCCCTGTTCGCTACTTCGTGAAGCTGGCCAAGGAGATTCACAAGCGCACAGCCATCATTCTAGACCCCATGCTGGCTACGGGCGGCACACTCATCGCCACCATCGACCTCTTGAAGGAGGCCGGGTGCAAGAAGATCAAGGGACTCTTCCTGGTGGCCGCGCCCGAGGGCCTGGCCAAGCTGGAGGCGGCCCACCCTGACGTGCAGATCTACGTGGCCTCCATCGACGAGCGCTTGAACGACGTGGGGTACATCCTGCCCGGCCTTGGCGACGCGGGCGATAAAATCTTCGGAACGAAATAAAGGAGTTTTCAATGGCGCAGGCTCTTCCCACGGACTACCAACTCAGGGTGCGCGATTTTCCCGTGGGCGCCCAGATGCTCTTCGTGGCCTTCGGCGCGCTGGTGCTGGTGCCGCTTCTGACCGGGCTTGACCCCAATGTGGCGCTCTTTTGCGCGGGCATAGGCACGCTCATCTACCAGGTGCTCACCAAGTTCCAGATTCCCATCTTCCTGGGCTCTTCGTTTTCCTTCATAGCCCCCATCATGCTCTGCATGCAGCGCTACGGCATGGCGGCCACACTGGGCGGCCTGGCCTCCGTGGGCGTGATGTACGTGCTCTTCGCGCTCATCATCAAAGCCAAGGGCACCGCCTTTCTGCTGCGCTTTCTGCCCCACATAGTCACCGGCCCGGTGATCATGGTCATCGGTCTTATCCTGGCCCCGGTGGGCGTGTACATGGCCATGGGCAAGACCGGGGACGGGGCCGTGGTGCTCTACCCCGAGAACCAGGCCATGCTGATCTCCATGGTCTCGCTCGCCGTCACCGTGCTGGTGGCCATCAAGGGCAAGGGGCTTTTGAAGCTCATCCCCATCATCTGCGGCATCGCGGCCGGGTACGCCACCAGCCTGGCTCTTGGCATCGTGGACTTCGCCCCTGTGGCCAAGGCCCCCTGGTTCAAGCTGCCGGACTTCGTAGCCCCGACGTTCAGCGCCGAGGCCATCCTCATCATCATGCCCGTGGCCATCGCGCCCATCATCGAGCACATCGGCTCCATCCTGGCCATCGGGTCGGTCACCGGCAAGAACTACATCGACAATCCGGGCGTGCACCGCTCCCTCATGGGAGACGGCGTGGCCACCACCCTGGCCGGTTTCCTGGGCGGGCCTCCGCTGACCACCTACGCCGAGGTCACGGGCGCCGTGTCGCTCATCAAGATCTACAACCCGGCGCTCATGACCTGGGCCGCCATCACCGCCGTGGGCCTGGCCTTCATCGGCAAGCTGGGGGCGCTCTTGCACACCATCCCGGCTCCGGTCATGGGCGGCATCATGCTGCTTCTGTTCGGGGCCATCATGGTGGTGGGGCTTAATTCCCTGGTGCAGGACGGCCAGGACCTGATGAAGCCCCGCAACATGGTTATCGTGGCCCTTATCGTGGTGCTGGGCATGGGCAAGATGAGCTTTTCGTTCTGGGGTGTGCACCTTGAAGGCATCGGCCTGGCAGGCGTGGCCGGTGTGCTGCTCAATGCCCTGCTGCCACGCGACAGGGCCGAGAGTTGACGACGAAAAGATGAGTTTCTGCCGGGGCTTCGACCCGGACCCCGGCAGGGCTCTGCCCTGCACCCGCCAGGGGGATGATCCCCCTGGACCCGCATTAGCGCGAAGGGCCTTTCGCCGGTAAACCGGCGAAAGGCCCTTCGCTAAATGGGATTCCAAAGGGGCACTGCCCCTTTGGCCGCCGGAGGCTTTTACGCCTTAGTAGCCTTGGCGATGGGCTGGATGAACTGGGGCTCGGAGTCCCAGGGGAACAGTATCCACGTGTCCTGGCTGACCTCTGTGATGAAGGTGTCCACCAAGGGCCTTCCCTCGGGTTTGGCGTACACCGTGGCGAAGTGGGCCTTGGGCAGCATCTCGCGAACGGCCTTGGCCGTCCTGCCCGTATCCACCAGATCGTCGATCAGAAGCCATCCCTCTCCGTCGCCTGTTACGCCCTTGAGAACGTCCACCTTGTCTCCCTGGCTCTGCCAGTCGTAGCTGGCCACGCAGATGGTGTCGATGATGCGCACGTCCAATTCGCGGGCAACGATGGCCGCCGGGATGAGCCCTCCCTTGGTGATGGCGTAAATGCCTTTCCAGGGACCAAGGGACATGAGGCGCCAGGAAAGGGCCTTGCAGTCGCGGTGAAGCTGGTCCCAGCTCACGGGGTACATGCGGTGGTAGCGTTCGGAATCGGCCATGCGTGTGCTCCTGGTAGGCAAGAAAGATGGCGCGTCAGTAAGGCATTTCGATTCACTGTTCAAGGCCAGGTTTCAGGAACGCGGAGGTCTCTTGTCTGGGATGCCACGTGTCACGCGGCGAAGGCATTTTCAAGGGAAGAAGGGAAAATGAGTCGGCCAAGCTGTCGGTAGACGAAGGCCTGGCTACATGATCTTGTCGATGAAGGCCCGAATCCTTGGCAGTTCGCAGTCGTGGCCGAAGAACTTGGCCGGCGGGTCCGCCAGCAGGATGCGCCCGGCCTCCATGAAGGCCACGGTATCCGCCACTTCGCGGGCGAAGCCCATGTTGTGGGTCACGATGACCATGGTCATGCCTTCATGGGCCAGATTCTTGATGGCTTCGAACACTTCGCCGACCAGTTCCGGATCCAGCGCCGAGGTGGGCTCGTCGAAAAGCATGAGCTTGGGGCGCATGGCCAGGGCCCGGGCGATGGCCACACGCTGCTTCTGCCCGCCGGACAGGGTGGCCGGGAACCGGTCCGCCTTGTCGGCCATGCCCACCTTGCCGAGCACTTCCATGGCCAGATCCCTGGCTTCAGACTTGTTCTGGCCTAAAACCGTGACCGGCCCTTCCATGACGTTTCCGGCCACGGTCATGTGCGGGAAGAGGTTGAACTGCTGGAAAACCATGCCTATCTGGGTGCGCAGGGCGCAGAGATTGGCCTGCTTGTCCAGTACGAGCTTGCCGCCGACGTGCCGGTAGCCCGCGCTTTTTCCCTCGAAGCGGATCTCGCCAGAGTCCACGGTTTCCAGAAAGTTCATTGCCCGAAGCAGGGTGGATTTCCCGGACCCGGACGGTCCGATGATAACCACCTTCTCGCCGCGCGAAACGGTGATGGAAACATCGTCCAGGGCGTCGTGCTCGCCGAAGCGTTTGCGCAGGCTTATGCACTCGATAAGGGCGTTTGGGTCAGCGCTGTTCATAGACTCCCACCTTTGCCTCGACGCGCTCGAACACGAAAGTGAACACGGTGGTGAAGAAGAGGTAGATCACGCCGGCCAGAATGATGGCCGTGACGTTGAAATACGTGTTGAACATCTGGTCCGCCGCTCGCATGAGCTCAACCATGGCGATGGTGGACACCAGGGCGGTGTCTTTTATGAGCGCGGTGAATTCATTGGCGATTGGGGGGATGAGCCTCTTGTAGGTCTGGGGCACGATGACCCGGCGCATGGCCTGGCCGTAAGTCATTCCCAGGGCTTTGGCCGCTTCCATCTGGCCGTGCGAGATGGATTCGATGCCAGCGCGGATGATTTCTGCGAGATAGGCCGAGTAGTTCACCCCAAGGCCGATAAGCGCCGCCGACAGAGGCTTCAGGGTTATCCCGAGCGATGGCAGACCATAGTAAATGAAGAACAGCTGCAAAAGAAGCGGGGTTCCCCTGAAAAGCCAGATGATGAACCAGCACGGGATGCGCAGCATCCTGATGGAGCTTATGCGCCCAAGGGCGATGATGAGTCCGCCGATGGGCGAAATGAGAATTGTGCAGAACACCAGGAGAAGGGTCATGCCGGCGCCCGAAAGGAGCGACGGCAAGAACCGCCAGCAGTCTTCGAAGAAACGCTTCCAGGCGGGCAAGCGTTCGCGTTCGATGGAGGCGATGGTGTTCTTGGCTTCGGCGTGTTCGGTGTAGTGGGCCAGCACGTCGCGGGCGGCCTGGATGGCTCCGTCGTAGTCCTTGCTGGCTATGCGCAGGCGGGCCACCTGCATGCGGGCATTGGCGTAGAGGCCTTCGTCGTCGGCTTCGGATGTCGGAGCCGGAACCTGGAGAAAGGCGGCCTCGGCTTCTTCCAGGCGTCCCTCGGCCATGGCGTCGCGGCCCTGGCGCATGAGCGTCTCGGAGTCAGTGGCGTGGGCCAGAGAAGCCATGAGAAGAAGGAGCACGGTGAGGATGAGACGGGGCGTCGCTCGGCGCCTTGGCAGGGCTCCGCCCTGCACCCGCCAGGGGGATGATCCCCCTGGACCCCGCAATAGGGCCGCGTCCCGCGTCCCGGATGGGTGAGCGGATATCGCCGTGTCGTTTTTGCGACGAGTAAAAAGAGCGGAAGCAGTTGCGGGAATGCGGTCCACGGTATTGACGCTCACGACGCGAAGCTCATTGAAAGTTTTTGAAGGGGGTGCGGGGGGAAACTTTTTTCAAAAAGTTTCCCCCCGCTTTCTCTTATACTCGATTCTTTACTCTTACCACTTCTTTGGGTTGGTGATGTCTTCCCCGAACCACTTCTTGCTGATCTTGCCCATGGTGCCGTCGGCAACCATCTGGTCGATGGTCTTCTGGACCATGTCCTTCAAGTCCGCCTCGCCCTTGCGGAAGGCGATACCGAAGGGCTCCTTGGTGATGAAGCCGGGCAGGACCTTATACTTGCCGGGGGTGGTGGCCACGAAGTAGCGGCCGGAAACGTTGTCGATGACCACGGCGGCCAGGCGGCCGGAATCGAGGTCCAGGAAGGCCTTGGGGTTGACGTCGTACTCCTTCACCTCGGAAGCGGCTTTGGGGAGCTTCTTGGCGGCTTCCAGCGCGGGAGAACCCTTCTGCACACCCACGACCTTCCCGCCGAGTTCATCAAAGCCCTTGAGCTTGCTGTCGGCCTTCACCACGGCGATCTGGCCGTCCATGATGTAGGGGTTGGTGAAGAGCACCTTCTCGGCGCGTTCCTTGGTGATGGTCATGCCGTTCCAGATGCAGTCGAACTTCTTGGAATCGAGCGACAGGATCACGCCGTCCCATGCGGTGGGCTGCCAGACGATCTGGATGCCCAGGCGTTTGCCCAACTCCTCGGCGGCGTCGATGTCGAAGCCGACGAGTTTTCCGTCATCCTTCTTGAAACCCATGGGAGGGAAGGAGTCGTCGAGGCCGATGACCAGCTTGCCTTCCTTCTTGACCTTGTCCCAGGAGCCGTCGCCGGCCTGGGCCATACCGGTGAAGCCGCACAAAAGAAGTGCCAGAGCGAGAATCCAGATACGTTTCATGAAAGCCTCCTCAGAGATTGTATGGTGCCAATCCGTCCACTTTAGGCCCGGTGGTGCGGGCAAACCGAAAACCCGTATAGGAAGGGGGTGAATGTGGCAAGTGGGTGACAATGGCTTCCGTTTATTTCAGGCAGCGCTTTGGGGTGGTCATGATCAGAGGCAGGCTCTTGTACTCTGGCTTGCCAGAACGTGTATTGGCCGGGCAAAAAAAAGCCCCGGAATTGCCGGGGCCTTGTTGTGAGCTGGGAAGTGCCTACCAGGGCTGAGGGCCGTTGAAGCAGATGGAAACAATCTCGTATTGGATTCTGCCGCGCGGGGCTTCCACAGTGATCTCGTCGCCCGCTTCCTTGCCGATCAAAGCCTGGCCCACAGGGGAGAGGATGGAGATGCTGCCCTTGGCGGGGTCGGATTCGTCCGGACCGAGCAGGGTCCATGTTTTGACCTCGCCGGTGTTCACATCCTCTATCTCGACTGTGGCCCCGAATATGACCTTGTCGCCTTCGAGAGTGGCCAGGTCGATGACCCGGCTGGTGGCCAGGCGGGACTCCACATAGCGGATGCGGGCTTCAAGCATGCCCTGGCGGTCGCGGGCGGCGTCGTACCCGGCGTTCTCTTTCAGGTCGCCCTCTTCGCGGGCTTCGGCAATGGCCTGTATGACGGCAGGACGTTCATTCTTGAGGTCATGGAGTTCTTTTTCCAGACGTCTGAAGCCTTCGATGGAGATAGGTATCTGTTGCATGGTCGATTCCTCGGCTAGTCCCACGTGGGGACGCGAAAATAAAAAAAGGGTGGCCCGGAGCCTTTCGGCCCCGGGCTTGACCGGTTTTTAAAATAGCTCAGCAAGAACCTTGGGTCAAGAGCCGCCCGGTCAATGGGTCTTTTGGGAGCCCATCCGTTCCTGGTACTCTTTGGCTTTTGCCTGTCTGGCCTCCAGGATGGATTCCTCGACCCTTGAAAGCCGGGCGCACAGCGAGGCCGCGATTTCGGCCATGCCTTGACCGCCAAGCGACTCCAGGCTTTCCAGATCCTGCGCGATCACCTTTTCCATCCGTTCGGACTCCAGAAACATAACATACGCCAGGGCCAGGGCAGCGTTATTTTCCTCTGTCCCGTCGCAGAGTATTTCCACCTGTTGCTGTTCGGCGGTTTCAAAGAGCTTGTCCACGAACATGGTGATCCATTTCCTGTGCAGCTCCGGCAGAAGCGGCGGCACTGTCTCCGCCACGCATGCCGCCGCGTCCGGGGAGAGATCCGGCCGAACGGCTCCGAGCAATTCCCGAATGGCTTCCTGGCGTCCGTCTTGGGAATCGAGCGTACGCTGATAGAGGACTTTGTGAATATGAAGGCGGAAAACCGCCTGGCGAGGATCCATGTGAGAAGGTCTCCTTGTTGTTGGGAGCCCAAAAACTAACGTAGCGTGCCGACCGAGGCAACCCCAGGAACACGGGGGCGACGCGGATGGAGGGTATCCAGAAAAAATGCGTCCAGTCGCACGACTGCCTACCGGGATCCACCGGCTGGGGACGCATGCCAGTTGGGAATCCGGGCGTCGGCTTCTCAGTGCGGCGCCCAATCGTTCCGGAAAGGCTGAGTTGGTTTTTTCTTGACCGCACGCGAGTCATTGTAGAGATATTGCGGCTAAGAGTGCGATAGGGAAATACAGGGGAATTGCGCATGACTCATCCGTATTTGATTCAGAGGGCAGTGGTATGACCAAAAGTGCGTGCATCGATCAGACGTTTGGAGAAGGAGCCTTGGCCCGAGACTTTGTGATTGCTTCCCAGCCTATTTTTTCAAAAAAAATGGACGTTTTTGCGCATGAGCTTCTCTTTCGCAAATGCAGCGACGACGATGTCGCTGTGATCAGCAATTTCAATGACGCAACCAATCAGATAATCGCGGATGGTTTCGCCTTGGCCACGAAACGGCTCGGTCCTGCCGGGAGAGTGACTGTCAACGTTGGCAGCGGAAACATCTTGAGCGGAAACGTGATGGCCCTTCCAGCCGGCCGAGCTATCCTCGAAATCCCAAGCGATGCGAAGCCCACCGGGAAATTTTTGAGCGCCTGCAAGGAAATCAAGGACAAGGGGTATAGTTTTCTGCTGGATAACTACGGCCCGAAAAGCTCGGGCCTGGAAGAACTGGTGCCACTCATGGATTACATCAAGGTGCCGGTTTCGGGGTTGGATGGGAAAGGCGTGGCCAAAGTCCGCAAGGCGTTTCCCGGGTGGGAGGGGAAGCTAGTGGCATCCCGGATCGAAACCTGGGAAGAGTTTGAAGGGTGCAAATTCCTAGGCTTCGATTACTTTCAAGGCTTTTTTTTCTCGTACCCCCAAGAGATTGTCGGAAGAAGGCTCAGTTCCCATAAAGCGGCCAGGCTCAACCTTCTCCGGGTGCTCTCAGACGAAAATGCCGATTTCTCCCGCATCGTGGGCATCATTTCAACGGACCAGGCGCTGAGCGTCAGGCTTTTGCATTTCGTGAACTCCGCCGCGTTTTCACGGGGAAACAGGGTCGATTCCCTGGAACGGGCCGCTTCGCTGGTAGGCGTGAATTCATTAAAAAAATGGGCCATGACCGCAGCGCTCTCCGATCTCGACACCAGCGGTAAGGGGAGCGAACTCTCCTACCGGACCATGCACGGAGCCTTGTTTCTCGGGCTCTTGGCAGACAACTGCAATGGCATGTGCTTGGAACGCGAGACTCTCTCCCTGCTTGGTCTTCTGAGCAAAGTGGACGCCCTGATGGGGCTCAAAATGAAGGAAGTGGTGGAGGACATGCCACTTTTGCCCACCATCAAAAGCGCCTTGCTGCGCGACGCCAGGGAACCCATGTCCCGTTTCGTCATGCTGCTGGACGCCATCTGGCGCAACGACTGGAACGGGGCCCGGTCGCTGCTCAATGGCGTCGGAGTCCCGCTGAGTCTGGGAGCCAAGCTCTATATGCAGGCAGGGGAGCAGACGCAGGAACTGATCGACTCGCTCGAAGGCACCGCCTGAGCCTGCGCTCCCAAAGAACCTGGGGTTGGCGGGCATCACCCTGCGGTGAGTGATAATAAAGCGTTCGCGTCGTGTGTCCAACCTGACGCGCACCAGTGCCCGCCATGGAACGGCGTCAGCGGACAACCACCGTTGAGATGGCGTTCTTGGGCGAGCCGGCGATCACCTTGCGGCTGATGGCCAGATAGACCAGGGTCTTGCGCTTGGCGTCGTAGATGCGGGTAATCTCCGTGTCCTTAAAAAGCACCGAAGTCCCCTCGGAGAAAACCTTTTTGGTTTTCGGCATTTTGTCCGGAAGCGCGAAAGAGCAGGTCTGGCGGCATTCCAGGGAGAATTCGGAAGGATCTTCCGCAAGTCCGACCGCACCCGAGACACCGCCCTTGCGGGCCTGGCTCAGGTAACAGGTGACGCAGGGGAAGTCCGGATCGTCGAAGGCGTAGACGCAGACCTTGTGGTTGGCCCCCAGAAGTTTCCATTCAGTGGTAAGGCAGTCGATCTCCTCGGCGCTGGCCGCTGTGGTGGTCAAGAGAAGGCATAATGCAGCAAGAATCCGCTTGGTCATGGTCCCTCCAGAATTAGCGAAACATGGAATCCTTGTAGCGTTTCGCGGCATTTAGGTCGAGGGCTTGACCGTCTGCGTTTAGATACTATGGCAAACGGAAAGGGAGGTTCGCCATGGCCGGAATGAAAGTCGAGTTGCTCGAAGACGAGCTTCTGGGGGCACTCAGGCAGAGGGCGTCATCGAATGGAAGGTCATTGCAGGCGGAGATTCGCGATATCCTCAGACGGGAGGTTCTTCCTGACAGGGAACCAGCCTTGGGTAAGCTGGCGGAGAAACGCAAGAAGCTGGCCTCGAGAGCTTTCCCCGAGGGCGATACGGCTTAGGCCCGCTGTGCGTACTCAGGCGGGGGCTTGCCTTCCACCATGAATCGTCTTGCCGATGGCCCGTCAAGCGGCCTTGAGAAAAAGTAGCCCTGGGCGCTGCTGCAGCCGAGCGCCCGAAGCCTTTGCAACTGTTCCTTTGTCTCCACTCCTTCGGCTACAACGGCGAGTCCCAGATTGGCTGCCAGGACAATAATCGTCCGGACTATCTCCATGTTCTCGCGTTCGTCTCCCCCCCCGCTGATGAAGGACCGGTCGATCTTGAGTCCGCTGATCGGAAAACGCTGCAGATAGCTGAGCGACGAATAGCCGGTGCCGAAATCATCCACCAGAAGTTCGACGCCAAGGGCCTTGAGTTTGTTGAGCTTTTCCACGGAGTTTTTCGCATCCTGCATGATCACGCTCTCGGTAATCTCCAGCTTCAGGAGTGAAGAGTCCACATGGTGGCCGATGAGGCTGCGCCGGATGGAATCCACCAGGTCGGGTTGCCGGAACTGTTTGCTGGAGATGTTGACGCTCACGAAAAGGTTCTCGATGTCGGCGGTCTCCTTGCGCCATTGGTACAACTGGCGCAGAGCCTGATTGATGACCCATTCTCCCAGGGGAACTATGAGCCCTGTCTCCTCGGCCAGGGGAATGAACCGGGCCGGGGGGATCAGGCCGAATTGCGGATGGTGCCACCTGACCAGGGCTTCGAAGCCCTGCAGTTTGCCGTCGTTCACACTGACCACGGGCTGGTAGTGGAGAGTGAGATCACCATTTTTCAGGCCGTGGCGCAGCTCGTTCTCCATGCGCATGTTTTCCACGGCCATTTCGTGCATTTTGCGGGTGAAGGCCAGGCGGTCCTTGCCGGATTCCTTCGAGCGGTACATGGCGATGTCGGAGTCGCGCAGTATCTCTTCCGCGCTGGTGTAGCCCATCGTCTTGAGCACGATTCCTATGCTCGCCGCGCAGTATACCTCGTTCCCTGA
Organism: Desulfovibrio sp.; assembly: GCA_016208105.1. NCBI lineage: Bacteria > Pseudomonadati > Thermodesulfobacteriota > Desulfovibrionia > Desulfovibrionales > Desulfovibrionaceae > Desulfovibrio > Desulfovibrio sp. The sequence continues at coordinate 156,002 of JACQYS010000009.1, read as the reverse complement.
TACCTGGAAGGGGCGGTCCAAAGCTTCGCGGATCCGGTCCGCAACCTGAATGACCTCCCTGGCGGAAGCGAATTCCTCCAAAAGTATGGCGAACTCGTCTCCACCGAGACGTGCGACCGTATCCACGGAGCGCAGACAAGCTTCAAGCCGCCGGGCAATTCCCTTAAGCAGCAGGTCTCCGGCCAAATGCCCCAGGCTGTCGTTTATACGTTTGAACCGGTCAAGGTCCAAGAGCAGCACTGCGAACTGGTATCCCTGGCGACGTTTGCCGCGTTCAATTGCTCGCCCCAGGCGTTCGAGAAAGAGGTTGCGGTTGGGAAGGCCGGTCAGGGAATCGTGGAAGGCCTGATGGGTCAGCTGTGCTTCGAAACTCTTTCGTTCCGTAATGTCCTCGTAAATGAAGTAGCTTCCTTCGAACACGGCGCCGATCACAATGGGATAACCGTGAATGAATACGGGAATGAGCCCCCCGGCTTTGGACAAACGCACGGTCTCTTTGCTCACCGGTGCGCCAGTGCGCACGGTTCGCAGGGACTCCTCGACCTCCGCCTCCAACATCTGGGGAAGGATGAGTTTGCGGATATCATTATCCAATGCGTCTTCTTTTGAGTGGCCGAACAGTTTGGTGAAGGCTTGGTTGACGTTGACGATTTTCCCGGCGGGGTCCAGGAACACCATGGCCTGGGGCGAGGCCTCGAAAAGCATGCGCAGGTGGGCTCGCTCCCGTTCCAAGGCTCTGTCGGTTCTTTTTCTGGCGGAAACATCCCTGATGACAGCCGTCAGGAACGATTCGCCGTGGGCGTCGAATCGGTTGAGGGAAACCTCGGCAGAGAAGATTGAACCGTCCTTGCGTTTATGGATCCATTCGAAATTATGCGTCTCCCCGGACATGGCTTGCTCTTCTAATAAGGTGGCCAACTCGGATGAGGGTATGCCTCCTGCCTGAAACGGCGGAGAGATGTCCATGATGGAAAGCCCGAGCATGTCGCCAGCGGAGTAGCCGAACATCTCCAATGCCTTGAGGTTTGTCCCGGATATCATCATATCCTTGATGGTGAGGATGCCATCAGGCGCGGAGCGGATCAGGGACCGGTATCTTTCCCGGCTGGCCTTGAGAGCCTCCTCGGCCTGCTTGCGGGAGGTGATGTCTCTGAGTGTGCCCTCGTAGTAGGCCACTTCGCCGTCTGCATAGACCATTCGGGCCGTTTCGCTGACCCACACGACAGAACCGTCCAGCCGGCGAGCCTGGGATTCGAACCCGCTGATTTTCCCGGTTTCGGCTATGATCCTTGCGAATTCGTCCCTGCGGCCTGGTTCCAGGTAGAATTGCGTCCGGATGTCGAATGAGGATTCCATGAGCGCCTGGGACGACGAGTAGCCGAGTATTCTGGCCAGGGCCGGGTTGGCCGCGAGAAACCGGCCGTCCAGGCTGGTTTGGTAGATGCCGTCCACCGCTTCCTCAAAGATGGCTTTGTATTTGTCTTGCGCCAGCTTTAGATTGATTTTGGTGTCGCGCAGCTCTTGAATATTCGTATAGACGACGAAATGGGTTCGGTCGTCTGGCGTGTTCGAAGCTTTGAACCGCGTGACCAACACCTGGATGAGGCTGCCGTCCTTGCGGCAACGGGTGGTTTCGACCCTGCCTATGCCGTTCTGGTCAATGTCCGCGATCAAGCCAGCTACTTCGTGTTTCTTGTCTGGAGGGATGACCAAGTCGGAAATAGTCCTGCCAGACATCTCCTCCTGGGAATACCCGAAGAGGCGCACGAAGGCCGGGTTGGCAGCGATAATGGTGTTGTCCGCGGCGCACGCGCAAACAGCGTCCGGCACCTTGTCGAAAAGGTTCCAGAAGCAGGCATTGAAGTCGCCTTGGTATCCGATGAGCTCCCGCATGACGCCCCGATGTCAGGGTTGATTCAACGATCAACGTGAAGGGCCAAGTTCGCTCAAATCATCGTTGAAAGCATATATTTGAAAACGTTCGGAATGCAAACAAGAGAGGATGAGGCCAACGTGTGTCGTGGTGCTAACTCGTGTTGGCGCCAACGCCTGTTCCAATTGGCACCTCTCACAGCTTCAACTTGTACTATTGTCATGCTAAATCAAGTGGTTGGATGATGGGGGCAGGTTGGCGCGCGATTTGCTGCGTGTACTGTAGTTGGCGGTCGGGCTGGGTGTTGACGAAGGCGGCTTGCAGCCTCACTATGACACAGTCCCCCGTGCGGGGGGTGTTTTCTTGCACGGTCCGTCATGAACCCATCACGGCCACGACACTGAGTCTGGCCTGTTCAGACAGGGAGGTCACCCCCCTGTCTAGTTTCGATAAGCCCAGACGCTCACGGTGATGATCCGAGTGCATGTCAACGGGGGCGAAGCGGGATACTAAAATGATGTTGGAGAACCCTGTTTCGTGAAGCGCGTCACCCTTCAAACGAGACTCTATGTGCGCCTGCTGGCTGTGCTGTTGGGCATCGGCCTGCTGTTCGCGGTATCACTGAACCACTACCTGCGGGTTCTTTTAGAGACCGAGGTGGCTGATAAGGCGCACATGATCTTTTCCAACCTCCAGGCCATGCAGACCTACGTGCGTGAGACCCTGCGCCCCACCATGTATGAAATCCTCCCCCATGACGGGTTTGTCATGGAGGCCATGTCCACCTCCTACGTCACGCGCAAGGTCATGAGCGACCTGAATACCGCAAAGGACAAATTCACCTATCGCCGCGTGGCACTGGATTCGCGCAACCCCGAATATGGTGCCAACGAGATGGAGCGGAGCCTCATTGCCCACTTCAAGGACAACCCGGAGCAGCGGGAGACGCAGAAGTACTACCGTGTGGGCAACGAGGAATATTACATCACGGCCCGGCCGGTGGTCTTCGATGAGAGCTGCCTGGCCTGCCACGGCAACCCGGCGGACGCGCCGAAGGTGCTGCTGCTTCGTTATGGCGAAACGAGAGGCTTCGGCCGGCATGAAGGCGAAATAGCCGGCCTGGACAGCATCATCATGCTCGTGGACACCGAAGCCAACGCCATCAACCGAGTTCTCTTCGGGTTTATTCTGGTCTTCGCCTGCGGAACGCTGATTATCCTGGGCAGCAACCATCTCTTTTTCGACCGGATGACAGTGGTGAACATCGGCAGGCTGGCGGCGCTTATGCGCAGCCGTTTCCCGGCCGAGGCGGGAAAAACCTTGGATAGCAGGCCCGGGAGGCGCGGCGACGACATCGAGGGCATGATCGAGGACATGGAACGCTTCGCCGACTACCTGCGTGAAGCCCAGGAGCAGTTGCGCGACTATGCCAGCAATCTGGAGGACAAGGTTTCCAAACGCACTGCCGAAGCCAGACGCGAGGCCGAGGCCCGGGGGTCGGACGTGCGCCTGTTCCTCTACGTGCTGGAACTCTTCGTGAAAGGAACCGACCGGACAAGCCTTTTGGACAAGGCCCTGGAAGCGGCGGCCGGCCGCTTCGGGGCCGATGGAGCGAGTTTCAGCTGCTTCTATTCCATGAATGCCCGTTCCTGGCCGCTCAGCAAGCCGTGTGAGCATCTTGCGGAAGAGGAGCGCGCGGCTCTTTTCGAAGGAGGCGGGACCTTCACTGCCCGGAAGGCCGTGGTGGCCGTTCATGCGGCGGGGATGGTCCGCGGCGCGTTGGTGCTGCAATGGAATATCGCTGTGGAGCTTTCATCCCAGGAGCGCGAGGTCTTGAAGGCCTTCGGCCATCAGCTCGGCATCGCCCTGGAAAACCTGGAAGCCATGGAAAATCTCCTGCGCCAGAAGACCGTGTTGCAGTCAATACTGGAGGGCATTGCGGACCCGGTGTTCCTGCTTTCGTTTTCAGGCGATGTGATCCACGCCAACGAGAGCGCGAAACAGCTGCTCACTGAGTTGAAAAGCGTTGATGCCCTTGGATTTTCGAGCCTCGCCGCGGAGACCGCGCGGTCTCCGGAACTCACCATCCAGCGCGAGGCTCTGCTCCCGGGGGGGCGGTCGCTTACTCTTCGGGCCTATCCCATGGGGGGACTAGCCGGACCAGGGCGGACCATCGTCTACGCCCGGGACAACACCGCTGAAAAGACCATGATGGCCAAGCTCCAGCAGAGTGAGAAATCCGTTGCCGTGGGCATGCTTGCGGCCGGCATGGCCCACGAGATCAACAATCCCCTGGGCGTCATCCTCTGCTACGCCAGGTTGTTGTGGGATGACGGCTTGAGCCCTCACGCCAAGGACCTGGACATCATCATCCACCATACCCTCCAGGCCCAGAAGGTACTGGAAGACCTCATGCGTTTCGCCAGACCCAAACCCGAGACCGTCGGCGAAGTGGAACTGACGGCGACCGTTGAATTCATCGCCAGGGTTTTTCGGGGAAAAGCTTCCAAAACAGGCATATCAATTGAAACTGACCTGTCCGAGGGACTGCCCCTGGTACGGGCCAATACGTCAGCCCTGGAGCAGATTCTCAGCAACCTCATCCTCAATTCCCTGGACGCCCTTGAAGAGCAGCAGGAACAGGAACGGTCGGAGCCAGGGCGCATTCGCATCGAAGCAAAACAAAGCGACGCAACTGAGGTGCTGCTCATCGTGCGCGACAACGGTCCCGGCATCCCTGCCGAATACGTCAATCGCCTCTTCGATCCGTTCTTCACCACCAAGAGCGTGGGGCGGGGCACTGGCCTGGGGCTCTCCGTGGTCTACGGCCTGGTGCGCGATCTGGGCGGGCATATCGAGGTGGCGAGCGATCACGGCGCGGTGTTCACCATCCACCTCATGGTGGGTAAGGAAGTAATCGATGACTGACAGCATTTTCAGCGACGCCATCCTGGTGGTGGACGACGAGGCGCATTTCGCCAAAGGCATCGCCCGGTTGATCCAGAAAGGGTTCCCGTCCCATCCCGTGGTGGTGCGCTCCAATGCGGATGAAGCTCTGCAAGTGATAGAGGAGCGACCTTGCGCCTTGTTGCTCACGGATGTCCGCATGCCGGACCAGGACGGCTTCGCACTGCTGGAGAGAGCCATAACCATGGAACCGGCGCTCACGGTGGTCATGCTTTCCGGGTACGGCAACGTGGAAAGCGCGGTGAAGGCTCTCAAGAGCGGGGCCTATGATTTTCTCTCCAAGCCGGTGGACCAGGACGTACTCTATCGGGCCGTGGGCAAGGCCCTGGACCGGGCGGCGCTGGCCCGGGAGAATCTGAAGCTGCGGGAGGCCGTGGCCGCCGGAGACCAGCGTCAGTGCCTTATTGGCGAGAGTCCGGCAATCCGCCAACTGCGCGGAGAAATAGAAGCCGTTGCCCAGAACGACTACACGGTGCTCATCCTCGGTGAATCCGGATCTGGCAAAGAGATGGTGGCCCGGACCATCCACAGGTTGAGCAGGCGTGGTCACCAGCCCATGGTAAGTTTGAACTGCACCGCGGTGTCCGAACAGATTCTCGAAAGCGAGCTGTTCGGCCATGTGAAGGGCGCTTTTACCGGTGCTGTGAGCGCCAGGCAGGGGCTGTTTCTTGCCGCGGACGGATCGAGCCTTCTTCTGGACGAGATCGGGGATATCCCCTTGCACATCCAGCCCAAGCTCCTGCGCGCCCTTCAGGAAAAGGAAGTGAGGCCCGTGGGAGGCAGCGAGAACATCCGGGTGGACGCGCGCATCCTGGCTTCCACAAACCAACGCCTGGAAGCCAAGATGACCACGGGGGGGTTCCGCGAGGACCTTTATTACCGCCTGAACGTGCTCACCCTTCATGTCCCATCGCTTAGGGAGCGCTCCAAGGATATTCCCCTGCTGGCCATGCACTTCTTGGAACGCACCTGCGGTGAGCTGGATGCCTGCCGCAAGGAGCTGACCCCTGACGCCATGGATTTCCTCTGCTCCAGGCAATGGCCAGGCAATGTCCGCGAACTGTTGAACTTCGTGCGAAGAGCGGCAGTCTTTTCCACAGGGGATTTCATCACCGGAACGCAGTTGCGCCTCATGGACGCCCAGGTGAAGGCTCCAGGGGCTGGGTCGTCCGGATTCGAGCCGTATCTGGCGGCCAAGGACCGCGTGCTGGACGATTTCACCCGCACCTACATTTTGCACCTGATGGAGAGGTTCAAAGGCAACGTTACCCAGGCAGCGCGGGTGTCTGGCCTGGAACGTGTGTCGTTGCAGAAGATACTCAAACGCTTAAGTATCGATGCGGCCAGGTTCAGGCCGGCCGGAGAGTCACAGGAAGACTGAGAGAAGGGGGCCGGTCCGTGGGGCACCTCGTCAGGGGGTTTTGGGTCCGTGGGGCTTGCCGTTGGCGGCGGAATTGGTCCTGGAGGCAAGGCGCTGAAGCTCGTCGAGGTATCCGTCGGCGTAATCGAGGTAGAATGCCAGCCCCTTGGAGAAGCTTTTTCCAAGCAGACCGTCCAGGAAGAGCTGGCTGATTTCGCGTTTTCTCAGAAGAACGTACTGGGAGAGCAAAAATATCTGCCTGGTCTGGGCGTCCAGTTCGCGCATGATGCGGGCCAGCGCGCTGCGGCCGCGCGGCTGGTACATCCAGAAATAGAGAAAATCCAGGGAATTGACGATGACCGCGTTGGCCAAATCTCCCCGGGTCTGAACCAGGGTGTTCACGAACTGCTTCGGGTCAGCCAGCATGGCCAGCACGTCTGCTTTTGGAAAGAGCACTTCGAGCTTTTCCTGGACGGAAAGCATCTGCGCAATCTTTTCTTTGTAGTCCCTCAGGCGCTGGCGCATGTTGTTGTCGCGGTCCGCCAAACCTTCGATTATCCCGGCAACGCTGTCCGAGGACAGTTTTGAGATCACCGCGGCCCACTGCTGCAGAATCTCTCCGGCAGCCAGAGGGTCATGGGGCGAGATGACGTAGCCCAGACAGGCGCTCACGCCCATGGCCAGGGGAATGGAGAGCAGGCTGCGGAACAGGTTCCAGAAGGCGGCTTTTTTGGGCAATCCGCGAATAAGGTTGTGTGAGGAGATGTAGCATCCGTTCACCAGGGCCATAATGGCGTAGAGCGCCGTGGAGTTCGTGGTGACATTGATGCCCATGCCTTGGTCCAGCAGGAGGGTTTTCACGAAGTAGTCCAGCAGGGGAACGGAAAAGCCGGTGTAGAGAAGGGAATCCGACAGACGGCTCCAGCTGACGTAGTCGTTCCACCTGAGCAGGGGGGTGCGGGAAAACCCGCCGCCGCCAAGCACGGACTGGATGATGTTTCGAAGCCCTGTGATGGCGAACCAGATGAAAGCGCCAAAGAACCTGAGGACCCACCAGTCCTTGGTGAAGAAAAATGCCAGAAAGGCGGGGATAAAACCGGCCGTTACCTTCAGGATGTTTTTGAATCGGTTGTTGAGGTACGGCCACGCGAGCTTTTTGTGTTTTTCCTGGGAAGGCGTGTTCCGCAGGGCGAAGTCGTTCCCGCAGCCCTTTTTCACTCCACCCATGATGAGAATGTTGCTCCCGCCGTGGGGAGTGGGCACAAACTCTTTGCAGCGGAAATCTCTTCTCGACTTGTAGCCTATTGCCCTGAGCGCCGGATGGCGGCGGGCCCACTCGAAAAGGGCTTGCAGAAATTCGTCGGTGCTTTCCCTGGGTTCATAGATCACCCTCGGTTCCACAACCATTCCAACCACCATTGCGTGGTGCATGTCCTGGCGGAGCGCCCAGTCTTCCCTGACGGCCTTGGGCGGGAGCGTTTCCCTGGCCACCAGGCCCATGCCATGTCCCCGGCAGGTCTGGCCCGTGGAATCGGACCCGATGGACGTACGCAATGGGCGCTCCCGGTAATGGGAGTGAAGCGCCGGGACATCTTCCAGGAGTGCGGACATCTTGTCCAAACGCTGGGCGGCCTGGGGAGACGGGTCTTCTCCCAGTTCCGCAATCCGAGTCATTACCCACCGTTTGAGCGGGATGACGCTCTTGGCGTTTATGACCTGCTGGAGTTCGGCTATCCGGTCGCTGTCCTTGACGTTTTTCTGGGCCGTGTTCTTCAAATTCACTATTTCGAGGTGCGTGATCTTGCCCGCACAAGCATGCAGGACCTCGATCACTTCATCCGAGTCGAGCCCTTGGAGGTTCAGGATGAAGCGGCTTCCGACGCGAAGCGCGGAAACGCTGTCAATCAACCCCGCCGGTGTTTGGACAGGACAATACAGAGGGCCTGTCCCATTGGTATCCCCTTTGGGAAGCGCGTCGGGCAAGACCAACTCGTCCAGGTAGTCGTCCACGATGGACTCGGCGTCCAGGAAGTTCATCTCTTCGACCAAACCCTCGATCCGCGCCTTGTCTTCCACGGAGGAGGCCTGAAAGAATTCCTTCTGCAGTTCTTCAAACCGCACACGAAGGAACGGCATCAGGTGGACGTGTATGTACTTGCCCAGGTGGATAAGCGACGGCTGTCCGGAGCCGATGGACCCGTGGAGTCCCGTGGTGTCCACCGGAGGCATCTCCAGGCCGAAATAGGAGTTGAAATCCGGCAGGACATTGGCGTTGAACACTTCCAGGATATGGAGCAACTGCTCTTCCTGCAGTTTTGCCAGATTTCTGCCTTGGCCCATGAATTGGGCGATGGCCGGCCTTAGCAGAAAGGCAAGGAAATCCGCAGCCCCGGTGAACCCCCGGGGCACCCAGATGATCTTGACCTGCTTCTCCCCGAACCTTGTTGTGAACTCGATGCCGATTCGCACCGATATGCCCATGGTTTCAGCGGCCTGGAGGAGCTCTTCGGCCACGCTTGGAAGCACGAAATTGTAGTAGATAACCGTGAGGTGCCGGATACCCTTGATCCATGCGTCCATGATGAGGTGCGTGGCGGATTTGCGGCCCTTGGTGTTGGCGTCGTGGACATGGTTGTCGAAGCAGATCTGGACCCAGTCCTCGGGCATGAGCAGGAGGCGGTAGAGCTTGAGCTGGCGGGCGATGATGCGCGGCTTGCCCGTGGCGGCCATTCGGAAGTCGTGGGCCAGTTCCAGTTGGCGGCGTTGGTCGCCGGTGGTGCGCACGAGTTCCTTCATGATCTGCATGAGAACCCGGGCCGTGTTGCGCCTGAGATAGGTGATGGAGGCGTTCATCACTTCGTCACGCAAGGCACGCAAAGCCACGATGCGGTCATGGGCCTTGCCGATTTCGAGAGATCCCAAAAGATTGGCGGCAGCGTATGCGATGCGCAGGCCCTGGGTCGCCGCCAGTTCCTTCACGCCGCGGGGATGGAGATATGGGGTGAGCAGGTGTTTGAAGCTGGAGAGGTCTTCCCGGCCGAGCACGTCTCCTACGATGCCTAAGAGCTCGTAATCCTTGTGGTCGAAAAGGAACCTGTCGAAAAAACTGTCGTTGGTTTTTGTCATTGGCTCTTGCAGCGATTCCTTCCTGGGAAATCTAACAGCCCGATATCAAAACCAAACATGTGAATGAGTTGAAAGTCAAGCGCTTGCAAGGACACTGCGAATGCCTTGGCGCGCCAGGCCAAGGCTTTGTGGCGTGCTGTATTCACAGTGATCAGACTGGCGGGTCGAAGGGGGGAATCGGGCGCGATGAGCGCGGCGTGGATGAATACGACCAGGTGGACTCCGTGGGGTGAGAGGGAAATGCAAAACCTGATGATGTCCCAGGCAGGCGTGGAAAAAAGCATGGGAGGTTGTTACACTGATCAAAGAGATGTTTTGGCCGATGAGATATTCGTGGTTTTCTACGAGAAAATGGAGGGCCTTCGGTAAGGACACCGAATGGCGAATCAAGGAGGAGAAGTGATAAATGGTATGGTTAGGTGGGTGCGGCTCGCGCAGCCAGGGAAATGTAGTGCGTGAATGGTGAGAACAACTCGGGAACAAGCCTATGAAATACAGCCTTCTCTTACTGGCGTACCTGCTGCTCGCACCTGGGCTGGCGCTTTCTTTCGAGCCAATTCCGGACGGCTTCCGGGAGACGAAACTGGGGAAGGCTCTGGACAGAAGGCTTGCCCATTTGGCTCTCTCGGCTCGCGACGATCTTTGGTATGATTGCAGGATACTTTTTAATTCGAACATCCCGCTTGGATACTATGCCGAGGACATCAGGATTCGTAAGGTTGTTTATAAGTTGAATTTTCTAAACAACGTTGAGTGCATAGAAGTTGAGACTCTGTATGATGTTGATTTCGACGGCTTGAAAAATAAGACTGCGTATTCATGGCTGACATCCAGGCATGGACCACCAGACAAAGTATTTCATGGATATCGAAAGTTCAAAAACCAGGATGAGGGAGTATTCGAATCAGGGTATCTGTGGGAGGATTTTTCCAGGAATGTGTTTCTGGTCTACTATGAGAAACATATTGAGCAAACACTTCAAAGTGTAGACTCCAAGCGCACGGTGTCAATCGTCATAATGGATAATGAGTACAGAGAAGCTTGGATGAAGTCGTTCAAGAAGATATCATTTACTAAGAATGGCAAGTAGTTTGTTGGAGAATCGTACTTATGTAGAGACGTTGCATTTGTTTCCGTAAATATCACCACTACTTCTATAGTTGTTGTAGCGAAAACGTGATGTTTTCCACCATACGTTCCCTTCTTCATAAGCAAACGCGGGTGAGAAATCGGACAAACGCCCCTGCTAACGAAAAAGGGTTCCAGACATTTCGTCTGGAACCCTTGATCTTCGTGGCTCCCCGGGGGTGACTCGAACACCCAACCTAGTGATTAACAGTCACCCGCTCTGCCGATTGAGCTACCGGGGAACAAGCCGCTGAACGGGATACCCGCGCGGGAAGGTCCCTTTATGAAAAAGCAGCCCCCTCAGTCAACCCCTTTTTTGCGGTCTGTTACCGTTTCTTGACGCTCCAGGCCTTTTGTCTTAGGTCAAGCCGATTCGATCCGACCTTCTTTTTTGACCACGGAGTAATCCTTTGGCATCTCAAGATAAACCCCGCCGCCGCGATTTCAAGCTGCCAGTGAAATCAGACAAGGTTGAGCGGTTCTATCCCTTGCTTGAAGCCCTCGCCGAACGCGACGAATTGAATGAAGTGCTCAAAAGCAGGGTGGCCAAAGCCTGCCAGCTTTTGGACAACGATATCCCGCTCTATCCGAACGGCTTCGTCAAGGATGCGGACATCGGCCGCACCATGGCCGAGAACGAGGCCAAGGACGAGGAGGCCCTTCTGGCCCTTGAGAGGGAGTTTTCCGTGGCCGGGCGCATAGTGGCCCTGCGTTCCTTCGGCAAGGTGGCTTTTTTCCACCTGCAGGACGCTTCGGGGCGGATGCAGTGCTATGCCTCTCGCGAGGACATGGGCGAAGGCCCGTACGCCTTGTTCAAGAAATTCGATATCGGCGATATAGTGGGTGTTACAGGAAAGCTTTTCCGCACCAAAACAGGCGAGCTGACCCTGGGATGCAAGGCAGTTCGTCTGCTCACCAAGTCCATGCGCCCCTTGCCCGAGAAATATCACGGGTTAAAAGACGTGGAGATCCGCTATCGCCAGCGCTACGTGGACCTCATCGTCACACCCCGCACGGCAGAGATTTTTAAGATTCGGACCCGGATAGTGTCCGAGATGCGCCGCTTTTTCGACGAGCGCGGATTCGTGGAGGTCGAGACGCCCATGATGCAGGCCATCCCGGGCGGGGCAACGGCCAAACCGTTTCTGACCCACCACAACGCCCTGGACCTGCAGCTCTACATGCGCATCGCTCCCGAGCTCTACTTGAAGCGTCTGCTCGTGGGCGGTTTCGAGAAAGTCTATGAGATCGGGCGCAACTTCCGCAACGAGGGCATCTCCACCCAGCACAACCCCGAGTTCACCATGTGCGAGTTCTACTGGGCCTACGCTCGGTTCGACGACCTCATGGACCTCACCGAGGAGATGTTCTCGCGCTTGGCCCAGGCCGTCTGCGGCACCACCAAGCTGACGTATCAGGGCCAAGAGATCGACCTGACGGCCGGAACCTGGCAGCGGGTCGATTTTTATGAATCCATCGAGAAGATCGGTGGCGTGCCTCCCGAGATTTTCCGTGATTACGAGGCCTGCAAGGCCCATGTGCTCAAACACGGCGAGAAAGTGCTCAAGGGTGAGAAGCTGGGCAAGCTCCAGGCCAAGCTCTTCGACCTGTTCGTGGAGCCCAAACTCGTGCAGCCCCATTTCATCTACGGCTACCCCACGGACATATCCCCCTTGTCCCGGCGCAACGAGGCCAATCCCGAGATCACCGACCGTTTCGAACTGTTTATTGCAGGCCGGGAAATGGCCAACGCGTTTTCCGAACTCAACGACCCGGTGGACCAGCGCCTGCGCTTCGAGGAACAGGTGGCCGAGAAGAACGCCGGGGACGACGAGGCCCACTATATGGATGAGGACTACGTCCGGGCCCTCGAATACGGCATGCCCCCGGCCGCGGGCCAGGGCATCGGCATCGACAGGCTGGTGATGCTCCTGACCGATTCGGCCTCCATCCGCGAAGTGATCCTTTTCCCGCTTCTCAAACCGGAGGCCGCTGCCACCGAATGAGATTCGAACTCTTCATCGCCCTCAGGTATCTGCTCACAAAGCGCGAGCACTCGTTCATATCCGTGATCTCGCTCATGTCGGTGCTGGGGGTGGGTCTCGGCGTGGCTGCGCTTATCGTGACCATGTCCGTGATGAGCGGCTTCACCACTGAATTTCGAGACAAGCTTCTGGGCCTTTCCTCTCATGTCATCACAGGGGTGGCTGGCGCGCCTCTGCGCAACTATCCTGCCCAGATGGAAAAGGTGGGCGCGGTCGAGGGCGTCCAGGCGGTCACTCCCATCATCTATTCCGAGGTCATGCTCGCCAAGGCCGGGGCGCCCAAAGGGGTGATCCTTCGGGGCATCGACCTTGATTCGGCGCGGAACGTCCTGACCATTCAGAAGGACATGGTGGACGGCAGCGCGGAGGATCTGGCCAAGCCGGCGGAAGTGCCGGGCATCCTGCTGGGATCGGAGCTGGCCTCGCGTTTGGGCCTGGTGGTCGGGTCCACTGTCAACGTGCTCACCCCCTCGCTTCGTGGCTCGGCCGTGGGGTTTTCCCCCAAGGTCAAGGTCTTCCAGGTCGTGGGCATATTCAAGACCCACATGTACGAGTACGACTCCTCCTCCGCCTTTGTGTCCTTGGCCGCTGCCCAGGAGATGCTCGGGTTCAAGGCCGACGCGGCCATGTACCTGGACGTTCGCCTCAAGGACCCGGACGAGGCTCCGAGGATCGGGGCGGAGATAGTCAAGACGCTTGGGGGGATGCCTTACTACGCGCGGACCTGGATCGACATGAACGGCAACATATTCGCCGCGCTCAAACTGGAAAAGGCGGGCATGTTCGTGGTGCTTCTCATGATCGTGCTGGTGGGGTCCTTTTCCATCATCACTTCGCTTGTGCTTCTGGTCATGGAAAAAACCCGCGATATCGCCATCTTGATGTCCATGGGCTCCACTGCGGACTCCATCAGGCGTATCTTTTTGCTCCAGGGATGCATCATAGGAGCTGTGGGCACAGTAATGGGATACGTTCTCGGAATCGGCGCCGCGCTCCTGCTCAAGGAATTTCAGTTCATCAAGCTTCCGGCGGACGTGTATCCCATGGACACCATCCCGGTGCGCCTGGACTGGCTCGACCTGTCGCTCATCGGGGTCACGGCGTTTGTTCTGTGCTTCGTCTCGACTCTGTATCCGGCCAGCAAGGCGGCCGCATTGAAGCCCGTGGAGGCCTTGCGGCATGACTAGCCCCCTGTACAGTCTGCGAGGGCTGGGCAAGGATTATCCCGGGCCGGGAGAGGCCGTGCGCGTGCTCAGCGGGATAGATTTGGACATCGCTGCCGGCGAATCAGTGGCTGTTCTCGGCTCGTCGGGGTCCGGCAAGTCCACGCTCCTGCACATCCTTGGGGCGTTGGACGTTCCAAGCCGGGGGACGGTGGAATTTTGCGGACGCGACATTTCCGCCCTCAAACAGTCGGAAGCAGCGGAGCTTCGAAACAAAGATATTGGTTTCGTATTCCAGTTCCACCACCTGCTGCCGGAGTTCACCACGCTTGAGAACGCAGCCATGCCCGGCCTCATAGCCGGAATGGCCAAGGAAGAGGCTTTTGAAAAAGCTCGTCAAGCTTTAGGGCTTTTAGGGCTTGAACAAAGACTGCATCACAGGGTAACTACCCTGTCCGGAGGCGAACGGCAGCGTGCAGCCATTGCTCGGGCCGTACTTCTTGGTCCCAAGGCGCTCCTTGCCGACGAGCCCACCGGCAACCTCGACGAATCCACCGGCCAGCGGGTCGGTGAACTGCTGGCAAATTTGAACGCCGAACTTGGCATGACCCTGGTAGTGGTCACCCATAACCATAACCTGGCCCAACTCATGGGCCGACGGATGGAATTGCATGGCGGAGAACTCTTTGCGCGGCCATAAGCGAATCGGTTTGATCCTCGCCTTTCTAGCCACCTCGCTCCTGGGCGTTGCCCTTTCGGCGTTTGCTCAGGCTGGTGGGGGCAAGGTGCTGGTGCTTCCTTTTGCGGTCAACGCCCCGGGCGACAAGGAGGCGTTGCGCAAAAGCGTCAACCAGCTCCTTGTTGAGCGCCTGAAACAGCAGGGCGTGGCCGTGGTGGATTCCGCCGCGGCCGCGGCTGCTTTGAAAGGCAAGAAGGACATCACTTCGGTGTCCGAAGCCCGCCAGGCGGCGCGCACCGCCGGCGCCTCGGCAGCCATATTCGGCACCGTCAACCAGGCTGGCGACGCCATTTCCATCGACGCCAAGTCCGTGGCGGTCTCAGGCTCCGGCGAGCCCGCCGCCGCCTACGTCACCCGTCCCGGCGTGATGGCCCTGGCTTCGGCCATCGACGAGCTTGCCCAGAAGTTAAAGCCCGACGTCACTCCTTCCGCCTCTGGCGACAAAGTCGTCGAGCTTGACGTGGAGGGCAACAACGCCCTGGAGAAGGACGTTGTCCTGCTCAAGGTCAAGACCCAGGCTGGCGAACCCTACGACACCAAGACCGTCAACGACGACCTCAAGCGTCTTTATGAACTCGGCTATTTCGAGGACGTGCAGATACGCATCGAAGATGCCCGTGGCGGCAAGCGCGTGGTCTTCGTGGTCAAGGAAAAGCCGCGCATTCAGGCGGTCAGCGTTGTCGGCAACTCCGAGATCAAAAAGGACGACATCCTGGAGGCCATGGGCACCAAGACAGGTTCGGTGCTCAACATGCAGGTTCTGGCGGACGATCTGGAAAAAGTCCGCGAGCTCTACCGCAAGAAGGGCTATTACCAGACGTCGGTCGAGTACAAGCTCGAGCAGACCGACCCGCGCATGGCCAGGCTCAATATCGTGGTCAAGGAAGCGCAGAAGCTCTACATCAAGAAGATCACCATCCAGGGTGCCAAGCAGGTCGATCCTTCCGACCTCAAGGACCAGATGGGGCTCAAGGAAAAGGGCTTCCTCTCCTGGCTCTTGCAGACCGGTGTGCTCAAGGAAGAACTGCTCGACCGTGACTCCGCCGCCATCGAGAACTACTACACCAACCGGGGCTTCATTGACGCCCGTGTTGGCCAGCCCCAGGTGGATATCAAAGACGACGGCATCTACATCACCGTCCAGGTGGAAGAGGGCGACCGCTACAAGGTCGGCAATGTGGACTTCAAGGGCGACCTGCTTCTTGACGACAAGAAGCTGCGCGAGACCGCCAAGCTGACCGAACTGGCCAAGAAGAAGGAATTCTTCGACCGCTCCGTGGTGCGTGACGACATCACCAGGTTGAACGAGTTGTATTCCGACCAGGGCTATGCCTTCGCCGAAACCGACATCGACATGAACAAACGCGGCGAGGAAAAGATCGTCGACGTGGTCTACAACCTGAAAAAAGGCCAGAAGGTCTACGTTCGCCGCGTGACCGTGGAAGGAAACGATCGCACCCGCGAAAACGTCATCCGCCGCGAGCTCCGGCTCTCCGACGGCGACCTGTTCTCCGGCACCAAGCTCAAACGCTCCAACGAGCGCCTGAACAAGCTCGACTACTTCGAAAAGGTTGACGTGGAGACCGTGCCCACCGAGAACCCCACCGAGGTGGACGTCCGGGTCAAGGTCAAGGACAAGAACACCGGCTCCATTTCCGCCGGTGTGGGCTACTCCACTTACGACTCCGTGTTCGTGGGCGGCTCGGTCACGGAACGCAATCTCTTCGGCAAGGGGTACAACGCCCAGTTCCAGGGCATGTTCTCCGGCGTGACCAACCGTTTCGTGCTCTCCTTCACCAACCCGGCCATCTACGATTCCAACGTCTCGGGTGGGGTGGACGCATTCAGCACCTTCCGCCGCTACTCCGACTACTACAAACAGTCGCAAGGCGCGGTGCTCAGGTTCGGCTATCCCCTGGGCGAGTATACCACCCTCCGTTGGGACTATCGCCTGACCCGCGACGACGTGTACCACACCAACATCAATCCCTCCTATCTCATCCAGGAGTCCAAGGGCATTCACTGGACCAGTTCCGTGCTGGTTGGCGCCGCGCGCGACACCACCGACAGCCGGACCAAGCCCACCAAGGGAACATTGAACGATGTGTCCCTGGAATACGCTGGTCTTGGCGGCGACCGGGGCTTCATCAAGGCCTACTACAGCTTCAACTATTACTATCCCCTGTTCTGGGAGACCGTGTTCCACGTGCGCGCCCAGACCGGCTTCCTGTTCGAGAACGGCTTCGGCGACGTGCCTGTGTTCGAGCGCTTCTACCTGGGCGGCATAGGCAACGTCCGGGGCTACGAGACCGACAAGATCTCCCCCAAGGACCACCGCACCAACGAGCGTATCGGCGGTGACACCACGTACTTCACCAACATTGAGTACATCTTCCCCATCAGCAAGCAGTACGGTGTCTACGGCCTGGGCTTCTTCGACGCGGGCAACAGCATCTGGCGCATGCGCGATGGATTCGATCTGTCTTTTGTGAAGTCCATCGGCGCCGGAGTGCGCTGGTTCTCGCCCATGGGCTTGATTCGCGTCGAGGCTGGTTATGGCCTGGACGAGATCCAGCACAGCCAGCAGCACTTCCAGATCGGCTTCACCATGGGGAACACCTTCTAGGAAGGACTTGACTTTCGACGCAAAAGGGTATGTGAGCATCGCCGCAGGGCCGAATGTCCGGCGATGGTGCCGGCGAACAGCTCGGTTATCAAAGGAGAAAGAGACAAATGCCTAACTTGCTGAAATACGTTCTGCTTGCTTGCTTGGTTATGGCCATGCCGGTCCTCGCCCAGGCGGCTGACAAGATCGGTGTGGTCAATTCCCAGGATGTGGTCATGAATTCCGATGCAGGCAAACGCGCCATGCAGGACCTGCAGAGCAAGGCCGACGCCAAGCAGCGCGAGCTGACCCGTCAGAGCGAAGAGCTCAAGAAGATGGACGAGAACTTCCGCAAGCAGAGCGTCACACTCTCCGCCGAGGCCCGGGCCAAGATGCAGGGCGAGATGGAGACCAAGTTCAAGAAGATGATGGACGACCAGAACAACTTCAACCAGCAGATGGGACAGGAGCAGTCCAAGGTCCTTGAGCCGCTGATGAAGGTGTTCGATCAGGTCGTGGCTGATTACGCCAAGAAGAACGGCTTCAATCTGATCGTCGAGCGCCGGGCCGTGTTGTTCGTGGGAAGTGGCATGGACGTCACCGCGGACATCACCAAGGACTTCGAAGCTGCCGCCAAGCGCGGAAAATAGTCATCCGCTTTGTATCAGGCGGCTTCCCTGCCGGGGGAGCCGCCTTTTTTTTACCTCCGGGAGGCCAACATGGTCCAACTGCCCTTGCCAATCACCGAAATTTTCAAGCTCATTCCGCACCGCTATCCGTTCCTGCTGGTGGACAGGGTCCTTGATTTCGAGAAGGACACGTCGCTTACGGCCATAAAGAACGTCACCATCAATGAGCCCTTTTTTCAGGGACACTTTCCGGACATGCCCGTCATGCCGGGAGTGCTCCTGCTGGAGGCCATGGCCCAGGCCGGGGCTCTGCTCCTGGCTTTGTCGCGCGAGGGACTTGGCGACAAGCTCTTCATGTTCACGGGTATAAACAACGCCAAGTTCCGCAAACCAGTGGTGCCCGGCGATCAGTTGACCCTGACCTGCACCGACGTGAAGCAGAAGCTCACCCTGTGGCGTATGCAGGGCCGGGCAATGGTCAACGGCGAGCTGGCCTGCCAGGCGGAACTGACCGCCGCCGTGGTGGACAGAGCAAGGATCTAAAGAAATCGAATTCTCATTGCGCGTTTGAAGTGTTGTTCGCGCGGGAGATGGTCAGGCGCAGGCCAAGTGCTCATAGAGCTGTCGGCACGTCTTCCTGGTTTCGCGAACAGTTTTCGCCCGCATCCTGGCAATCAGGATGTGGGCGAAATGCTTTTCGACACATGAAGTCTGGTGGTTCTGGAAGGCTCAATCATCTAAAGTGCTTGATACAATAAAGATTTGAGGGGCAAACGAAGGCACATTGGTGCCAGGGGATAAGCGGGAAATGGCTTGGAATCGCGCTAAAATTAAGCAGGGCTGTTGCGGTTGATGATGGAGTCGAAGTCCTTTTCCATGGCCATCCGCATTGAATCTTCCTCTATGGCGTCGATATTTTCCGTCATGAGGCGCACCAGCCGTTCGTCCAGCTTGCCCTGTCCCACTTCGTCCTGGAGCACGAGCAAAGCTTTCTCCCTGGGCAGGGCGGGTTTGTAATGGCGTTCCATGGTGATGGCGTCGTAAATGTCCACTATCATGAGCATGCGGGTCATAAGCGATATCCCGTCGGCCTTCACTCCTGTCGGATAGCCGGAACCGTCGAGGCGTTCGTGGTGCTGACAGATGATGTCCAGCAGGTTGCTCATGGTTTTGGGGAAAGGAATGTGCTGGAGGATGCGGAAGCTTTCTGAAGGATGGCGCTCTATCTCACGCCTTTCCTCAGGCAGCAGGTTGCCCCGGACAACCAGGAGCGCATGGGTTTCGTCCTCGCTTAAGATCGGTACAGCCTCGCCGTAGGCCGAAATTTCCTGCTTGGATACGTCCACAACGAAGGACGCGTCAGCGCGGCTGATGGTGTCCGAGCGGTTGATCCGCTCAAGCTGGGCGAATGCCTCCTGCCAGGGTTCGCCTGTGAGCTCGGAGCGCAGGGCCATGCGCATGCCTATGATCCGCATATGTTGCAAAGGCAGCCTTGTCGCCTTTGTGAGCACTTGCTCGCGTACGCCAATCTTGCCCACGTCGTGCAGAAGTCCCGCAAAATAGATTTCTGTCAGGGCCACGGAATCAAAGGATGCTTCCGGGAAGAAGGACCGGTCCTGATGCACCACTCTTGCCAAAGCAACAGCCAGCCGGGCAACACGGTGGGAATGCCCGGCAGTGAAAGGATCCCGGGCGTCGATGGCTGTTGCCAGGGCCTGGAGCAGCGCCTTGAGGAGAGTTTGGATGCCCTCGAAGTGCGACGCGTTGGCCATGGCCGTGCCTGCGACCGAGGCCAGCGTGGTGACGTATTGAAGATGCTTGGCCTCGATATGGACATCCTTGGTCGTGGCCAGCACCAGCGCTCCGGCCCAGGAATCCCCGGCCACAATGGGGGCGATGAGCAGGGCTGTGACGCCCGAAACCTCGCCGTTCCAACGGATGTCTGAACCCAGGTCGCTTATGACCTCGCCTTTGCCCCCTCGCATGATGTCGGCGAACAGCGCGCTGCCGGTAATCCGGTCCAGTTGGCACTCCTTGGCCAAGCCAAATGAGGCCAGAGGCAACGGCGCCTTCGCATTCTGGTCGCGTAGAAAGATCATGCCCATTTCCGTGGGAAGCGCGCCGGACTGGCATTCGGCCAGGAGCTCTCGCCCAACCTCACGCAGGCGCAGAGAGGCGTTCAAACCAACGGTGGCACGATGCAGCAGGGCCAGTTCGCGGTATTTTTGCAGCGTGTCCGAAGCCAATGCCCGACGGGCATCTTCTTGGCGAAGAAGCATCTCCAGGCTTTGAGCAAGGATGTCCGCAACCTGCTGGACGCCGCCCGCAAGGAAAGGACCGCCGTTGGCTTGGGTGGGGGCAACAACCACATGGCCTTCGGGATGCCCGTTGATCGAGAAGGAAGAGCTGAAACGCATGGCGCCGGGACGATCCAGATGGTCATCAGTCAGTCCCAGAGAGACTAGTAGCTTTCCACTCTGCACGACTCCCACGCCCCAGCCGGGCTCGAGCAATGCCTTGGCTTTCTCAAAAAGTGGTGTAATGTCGTGATTTCTAAAAAATCTGCTAAGAACCATGAGCTGTTACGTTCCGGAAGGCGCTACCTGGATATGCCGAGCAAGGACCTGGCGGTTTCCAGGACTTCGTCGGGATCGAAGGGTTTGGTCATGTAGAGTTTGGCACCCAGTTGAAGGCCCAGCTTGCGATCGATCTCCTGGCCCTTGGCTGTGAGCAGCACAATGCTCAGCCTGTGGGAGAGCTCGGGCATCTCTTTAATCTTCCGGCAGACTTCGTAGCCGTTTAACTTGGGCATCATGATGTCCAAGAAAACCACGTCGGGTTTTTCCTGCTTGATGAGGGCCAAGCCCTGCTGACCGTTGGCAGCTGTCAGGATGGTTATGCCCTGCTCTTCCTCAAGATCTTCGAGGGTCTGCTCAAGAAGCATACGGATGTGGATTTCGTCGTCAACGATGAGAATCTTGCCGGGCATCAGTGTTCCGTTGGCAGAGGTGCATGGGAGGAATCTCTGCTTACGACAATTATCCGGGAAGGTGAAGGGCTGCGACTGATTCTTAAAAAAGGGCGGCGGCTCGCGCCGCCGCCCTGTAAGGCTATGCTACTGGCTGGAACAGGAGCCGGTGGAGCAGGAGCTCCCGCATCCGCCACCGCCGAGTTCCATGCTGGAATGGACCTGGAAGCCCATGTAGGAGAGGTCCACCGTAATGGGCTGGGCCTTGCTCATGAGTTCCTTGTCGACAATGAACTTGTAGCCATCGGTATCGAACACATCGTCAGTTTCTTTTGACTCATCCAGAGCCAATGCCAGCCGGGGGCCAGCTCAGCCACCGGAGGAGAGATACACGCGGATGGGGGACTTGTCCTTATCCGCGAAGTACGAATCAAGCTGCTTTTTCGCAGCTTCGGTAAGCGTAAACATTGGAGCCTCCTGAGGTGTCGGGGTCGTTCGAATAGGTAAGCTCCATAAGAGGCTTTGTCAAATGCTGGAAAAGCCTATGAAGGCTGGCAACACAAGCAGAGGGCCCGAATCCGGCTTCGAACCGGACCGGGCCCTCTGGTTGTGGGCAGTACGATCTCAGGCTGGCAGAGGCGCATGGAAAAGTCAAAGCGCGCCCGCACAGCGCATCAGTCTACGAGGAGCAGCCTCCGCTGGAGCAGGAGCATCCGCCGCCGCATCCGCCGCCTCCGAGCTCAAGGCTCGAATCAATGCTGAAACCGCAACCGGCGAAGTCCACTGTAAGCGGGGTGGCCTGGGTCAGGAGGTCTTTATCCACAACGAAGGAATACCCTTGCGTATCAAAGACGTCGTCCGTGTCCTTGGGTTCGTCCAATGCCAAAGACAGCTTGGGGCCCGAGCAGGAACCGCTGGCAAGAAAGATGCGGATGGGCGCTTTCTCGTTTTCAGCGAAATATGCGTCGAGCTGGTCTTTGGCGGGCTGTGTAACTGTAACCATGTAATCCTCCATGGAAGTGATTCTGACGATACTAGTAAGTACGGTGTTGTGGACGGTCAAATATGAATGTGTGATGCGTTGGTTTGCCATGTGTGGGGAAATTGGATAGGAGCGATAAAAAACAGCAATATCTGGAAGGTCCATGAAGCGTCAGAAAATAGTGATGAATGGCAAGGAAATGTCGCGCACCTTGGAACGGTTGGCCTTCGAAATTTTGGAGCGCCATGGTGAATGCACCGAGCTTGCCCTTATCGGCGTTCAGCGCCGAGGGGTGGAACTTGCCCAGCGCTTGAAAAAGATTCTCGAGTCGAGGCTGGGGTGCGAGCTGCCATTGGGCAAGCTCGACATCAACCTCTACCGGGACGACTGGACCAATCTGGCTCATCAGCCCAAGATAAACCAGACTGAGATCCCCTTCGCAATCGACGGGCGAAAGCTCATCCTCGTGGACGACGTGCTCTATTCCGGACGCACAGTGCGGGCCGCCCTGGAGGCCATCCTGGATTTCGGCAGGCCCAAAAAGGTCGAGCTTCTGGTTCTGGTGGACCGTGGCCACCGGGAGCTGCCCATCCAGGCCGACTACATGGGCAAGCAGCTGCCTACCTCCATTGAGGAACGGGTGGACGTGTACGTGAAGGAATTGGACGGAGAGGACAAGGTCCGCCTCGCTGGCGAGGAAGCGGAAGCGTGAAGCGCGGTTTAGTCCCTGCGCTCCTGATCGCCTGGGGGAGCCTCTGCCTGGCCGGGGGATGCTCTTCCACGGACCGTGAGTATCCGCAGACCGCCCGAGAAGGATTCATGGCAAGCTGCCTGGAAGCGGCCCGGGAGAAGCTGGCCGAGAACCACAAGGCGGGGGGGAAGAACACGGAGGACCAGGCCAAGACCTACTGCGAGTGCAGTCTGAGAAAAGTTATGGTCCGAATTCCCTACGATGAGTTCGCGAAGTTCGATAAAGCCATACGCTCAGGCAGCGCCATTGATCCCGAGACAGCGAAAAAGCTTGAGGCCATAGTGACGGAGTGCCAGGAACAAGCCGGGTTGGGAAAATAGCCGATTCAGCATCTACTTGCGAAGCATGCACCCGGGGGGCACAGTCAGCTGCAGCGCAAACCGTGAGTTCGTTTGCCGTTCCCTTTACACACTGCTCAGGAAGCGCAACCCAGGGCGACGTCTGTCGCCGAGTCCGTCAGCTCGGGTCGGGCTTTGGGGGCGTACGTTCTTCGCTAAGGCGTTTTATCGATTCCGCCAGTTTTTCCTCCCCGAGCATTTCGAAGGATTTCGCCAGCAGCCCATACACTGTCTGCGGCACGGGCTCGTGGGTGCGCATCCGCTCGGCCACGGCGTTTAAGCATATCCTGACATGTTCCTTGGCGTCGGTGTTCTCCGCTGTCTGCATGCGCAAGAAGGTCAGCATGGTATCCACCAGAAGCGGATCCGTGCCCTTTTCAGGCTGAATCAATTCCACATATTTCGCAGCCGAAGTGAAGTCCTGCCGGGAAAGGGCGATCAGGGCGAGGCGCTGCAGGGTGAACGACAGCTCGTTCAAATCCGGAAAGGGGCTTGCCTTGAGGCTGGCGTAGGCCAGCTCGAGCGCCTGCTTCTCTTCGATGTCCTGGCCTTGTTTACGGTGCTCCTGTGCGGTCCAGCGCAGCATACGGGCCTTGAAGTTCAGCAGGATGGAGCGGACGGCAGGCGTTGCGGGACGGTTAAGGCGCGTGTCGAGCGCCGACATGGAAGGGACGTCCTTGCCCAGGGCGTGCAGGGCCAGGGCCAGGCTCATGGGGGGCTGTTCGGCCTGCGGGTAGAGAGCCGCCGCCTTTCGGAAGTGCCAGGCTGCTTCAGCCTGATGCTTGTCGTTGCTGGCCGCGTTTCCGAGCACCATGTGCATGGCGGAAAGCCCTGGTCCGGTGTCCGTGCCGCGGGTGCGGGCCTTGCGCAGGGTCCAGGGCAGGGCCGCGTCGAGGCCACCCTGTCGCAGGGACGTCTGTACCATGCCATCCAGGGCATCCACGCCGTTAGGGTCGATCTTCAGGGCAGCACGGAAAAAATGGATGGCATCCTCACGCTTTCGTGAGGCATAGAGCATCCAGCCGTGCATGTTGGTTGCCAGGTAGGATTGCGGTGCGAGATCAACGGCCCGTTTGGAGAGCGCAAGATCCAGGGCGGAGCGGGTTCCCAGGTGGGACAAGACCAGATAGGAGCCGTAGGAACGGCCGAAGACGCGTAGTGCGTTGCCGGTGGTCTTGTCTGGCGTGAGCATCTTGGCGGCTTGAGCCGGAGCAAGGGCAAGGCCGTCCATTCTGCCCAGCAGGTCGATAACGCCCCGGCGCAGTCCCAGGAGCCCCCCATTGGCGTCTATGGGCAGGACGGCAACGGAGGATTTGCCGGTAGTGAGGTCCGCTATCCACACCTCTGCCAGGAGACCTGGCAGGATGCGTCCGCCCAGCACGAAGCGCGCGCCCTCCCTGACCAGTCCGGCCAGGGGTTCCTGGGGGGGGCGCTTGCCCAGGATGTAGGATTGCAGATCTCCGGAGGTGGGGAAGGGGAGGCGCATGTGGCGCAGAAGATAGGTTTCCTCACAAGCCGGGTGAAGGGCCAGAAGGTTTTCAATGACGTTCTGTACGGCCGGGCCCAGGCCGTCGTATTCGGTGCCTTGAGCCGGCTGCAGGGGAAGGACGATGGCGCGTTCTTCGGCACTGGCCAAGCTTGGCAACAGAAGGACAGCTACCAGGATGGCGGCCAGCAGGGACCGCTGTGCCAGGAAGACGCGCACAGGCGTCACGGTTTCTTGTGGGTGACTTCGGTGCCGACCCCGGACTTGGTGAACAGCTCCAGGATGAGTGAGTTCTCCACGCGCCCGTCAATAACGTGCGCCTTTTCAACGCCGGACTGCACCGCTTCCATGCAGCACTTGAGCTTGGGGATCATGCCCCCCTTGGCCACGCCGTCCTCGATGGCCTTGCTCGCTTCGCGAAGGTCCATGGACTCGATGAGCGTGCCTCCGGCGTCCAGCACTCCGGCCACGTCGGTCAAAAGGATCAGCCGCTTGGCCCCAAGAGCCTGGGCCACGGCCCCGGCGGCGGTGTCGGCGTTTATGTTGTAAGTGGTGCCGTGCTCGTCCACGCCCACAGGCGCGATAACCGGGATGACCCCGGAATCGGTCAGGGTCCTTATGAGCCCTGCATTCACGCTCACGGGCTCGCCCACGTTGCCCAGATCGATCAGTTCGGGCGGGGCGTCCTCCTTGGCGAGAACCATCTCCAGCTTGCGCACCTTGATGAGCCAGCCGTCCTTGCCGGAAAGCCCCACGCAGGTGCCGCCGTGCAGGTTTATGAGGTTCACGATCTCCTTGTTCACCCGCCCCACCAGCACCATCTCCACCACGTTCATGGTGGCGTCGTCGGTTACCCGCAAGCCTTCGCGGAAATGGGACTCGATGCCAAGCTGGGTGAGCATCTGGCCGATCTGGGGGCCGCCGCCGTGCACGATGACCGGGTTCACCCCAATGTACTTGAGCAGCACCACGTTTAAGGCGAAGCTTCTTTTCAGGGCGTCGTCCTTCATGGCGTGGCCGCCGTATTTGATCACCACGGTCTTGCCGTGGAACTTGCGGATATACGGCAGAGATTCGAGCAGCACCCGGGCCTGGCTTGCGGCAGAGCTATCCATGTCTGTTCCCCTAAAGAATGTAGCGGGTCAGGTCGCGGTCTTCGGCCACGTCCTGAAGCTTGTCACGCACGTAGGCGCGGTCGATGACCACGGTCTCCCCGCCCCGGTCCGGGGCATCGAAGGAGAGGTCCTGCACGATTTTTTCCATGATGGTGTAGAGCCTGCGCGCCCCGATGTTCTCGGTCTCCTCGTTCACCTTCTGCGCGAAGCCCGCCACTTCGTCCAGGCCTTCCAAAGGGAATTCGATGGTGACGCCTTCCGTGGCCAGCAGGGCCACATACTGGATGGTCAGGGAGTTCTGGGGCTCGGTGAGGATGCGCAGGAACTCGTCCTTGCCCAGGGCGGAAAGTTCAACTCTCAGCGGGAAGCGGCCCTGCAGTTCGGGCACAAGATCCGAAGGCTTGGAGAAATGGAAGGCTCCGGCCGAGATGAACAGGATGTGGTCGGTGCGCACCATGCCGTACTTGGTGTTCACCACGCAGCCTTCCACCACGGGCAGGAGGTCCCGCTGCACGCCCTCGCGGGAGACGTCCGGGCCTGAGCCGCCCTGGGAGGAACGGCCGCAGATCTTGTCGATCTCGTCGATGAACAGGATGCCGGTCTGTTCCACTCGCTCCTTGGCGGTCTCGGCCACCTTGTCCATGTCCACCAGCTTTTCGGACTCCTCGGCTATGAGGATGTCGTAGGCCTCGCGGACTTTGAGCTTGCGGGTCTTTTTCTTCTGGGGAAACACCTTGGAGAACATGTCCTTGAACTGGCTGCCCAGTTCCTCCATGCCCGGCATGGCCATGATCTCCACGCTGGGAGAGGGCACGGTGACCTCCATCTCCACCTGCTTGTCGTCCAGAGTTCCCTTGCGCCAGAGCTGGCGGAGCTTCTCCCGGGTGGACTGGGCCTCGTCGGATTCACCCAGGGGAATGGCCGCCTGGGAACCGGCGGAGTACGAAGGAGGAGACTGCTTGGCAGCCGGCAGCAAGAGGTCCAGCAGGCGTTCCTCGGCGGCATGCTCGGCCTTGATGCGCACCTTGCCGGCCTCTTCCTGGCGGATGAGCTGCACGCCGATCTCCATGAGGTCTCGCACCATGGACTCCACGTCGCGGCCAACGTAGCCCACCTCTGTGAACTTGGTGGCCTCCACCTTGTGGAAGGGGCATCCGGCCAGCTTCGCTAGGCGCCTGGCAATCTCGGTCTTGCCAACGCCCGTGGGGCCGATCATGAGGATGTTCTTGGGGGCTATCTCGTCGCGCAGCACGGGGTCGAGCTGCTGGCGGCGCCAGCGGTTGCGCATGGCGATGGCCACCATGCGTTTGGCCGCGTTCTGGCCCACGATGTATTTGTCGAGTTCCGAGACGATCTCCCGGGGGGTGAGCGTATTCATTATCTGTCCACAGTCTCCAGCACGATGTTCGAATTGGTGAAGACGCACAGTTCGGCGGC
The DNA here is from genome assembly GCA_016208105.1 of Desulfovibrio sp. Classification (NCBI taxonomy): domain Bacteria; kingdom Pseudomonadati; phylum Thermodesulfobacteriota; class Desulfovibrionia; order Desulfovibrionales; family Desulfovibrionaceae; genus Desulfovibrio; species Desulfovibrio sp. Next base: position 129,290 of record JACQYS010000009.1, on the reverse strand, counting down.
TATGTCCATGGCATTTCGGGCGATGTCCTCGGCCGACATCTCGGTGTTGCGCGCGAGCGCGCGGGCAGCGGCCAGGGCGTAAGCTCCGCCTGAGCCGATGGCGGCCAGGCCGTCGTCCGGCTCGATCACGTCGCCTGCGCCGGTGAGGATAAGAATCGACGTTGCGTCCGCAACAAGAAGCATGGCCTCGAGCTTGCGCAGGAATTTGTCCTTGCGCCAGTCCTTGGCCAGCTCAACGGCGGCGCGGGTGAGGTTGCCGGAGTATTCCTCCAGCTTGGCCTCGAAGCGCTCGAAGAGGGTGAAGGCGTCGGCCGTGGAGCCGGCGAATCCGGCCAACACCCGGTCCTTGTACAGACGGCGGACCTTGCGGGCCGAATGTTTCATGGCCACCGCCTGTCCGAAGGTGACCTGTCCGTCCCCGGCCATGGCGACGCCCTTGGGGTCGCGCACGGCCAGAATAGTGGTGCCGTGAATGTCCATGTTTGGTTTCCTACAGGATTTGCCGGGCGATGCCCAGCCAGGTTTCGTAAGCCTGCTCGGAGAAGAGCACCATCCAGGCCTCGCGGACGAGGCCTTTGCGAACGGCGTGAGAAAGCTCACCAAGGGCGACGGGAGCGGCCAGCTCCACGGGGTAGCCGTAAGCGCCGCAGCTTAAGGCCGGGAAGGCCACGGTGAGGATGCCGTGTATGTGGCATAACTCCAGGCTGGTTCGATAAGCCGAGGCCAGGGCCTCGGGTTCACCATAGCGACCGCCGCGCCAGATGGGGCCGACGGCATGGATGATGTGCTGGGCAATCATATCGAAGCCGGGAGTGATGGCCGCCTGGCCAGCGGAAACCTCGCCCCGTTCGGCGATGATCTTGCGGCAGGCATGGGGAAGCTTCGGCCCTGCGGCCCGGTGGATCACTCCGTCCACGCCCCCGCCTCCGGCCAACCGGGAGTTGGCCGCGTTCACCACCGCCTGGGCGGGCCATGAGGCGATATCTCCCTGGGCCAGACCCAGGACGCCGGCAGGAAATTCGAACCGGGTCACGGCGTGAACGCCTTGGTCCAGGCTTCGTCGATAACCGGCCCCATGACCGCGATGCCAGCCCCGGCGGGGTCCAGTATCTCAGCGGCCAGGGCGCGCACCTCGTCCAGAGTGACCGCCTCGAAACGGGCCGCGGTCTCCTCGGGCGCCACGTAACGGCCGAGGATGAGCTGGTTGCGCGCCAGTCTGGACATGCGGTCCTCGCTGGATTCGATGGTCAGGTAGAGAACCGAGAGCAGATGGTCCCGAGCGTGTTCGAGCTCTTCAGGGGTGACACCGTGGCGGGCCAGCTTGGCGAGTTCCTCGCGCAGGCAGACGAGCAGCTCTCCGGTGCGGTCCGGCTCCACGGCGGCGTAGACCTGCAGCACGCCCTGGTCCGAAAGCGAGTTGGCGAAGGAATAGACGCTGTAGGCCAGGCCGCGGCGCTCGCGCACTTCCTGGAAGAGCCGCGAGGACATGTTGCCCCCGAGCACGGCGTTTAACATGCTCATGGCGAAGCGCCGTTCGTCGCTGGCGCCCATGCCTGGAAAAGAGAGACTCACGTGGCTCTGCTCGGTGTCACGCTCCTTGAAAAGCCGTGGAGGATGGTACTTGCCTTGGCACGGGGCTGGGCTGGGAACTGTGGGTTCCAACCCGCCGAAACGGCGCTCTATCAGGCCGATCATCTGGTCGTGTTCCAGGCTTCCAGCGGCGGAGATGAGCATCCTGCCCGGGCGGTAGTGTCCGGTGCGCCAGTTCTCCAGTGCGGGAAGCTTGAACCCGCGCACGGTTCCGGGCACTCCAAGTATGGAGTGTCCCATGGCGCAGCCCGGCCACATGGCGCTCCAGAAGGCCTCCATGAGGCAGTCCTCCGGGTCGTCCTCCACCATGGCGATCTCTTGGAGAACCACGTCCTTTTCGCGCAGGAGGTCCTCCTCGGAGGGCTTGGGCGACAAGACGATGTCCGAGACGATGTCCAGCGCGTCCTCAAGGTGGGTATCCACCACCCGGGCGTGAAAGCAGGTGTGTTCGCGGCTGGTGTAGGCGTTGGAGTGCCCGCCCAGGAGGTCAAGGGATTTGGCTATGTCTAAGGCGGTACGCCGGGCTGTTCCCTTGAAGGCCAGGTGCTCCCAGAGATGCGCCGTACCTTCCTCGCCTTGCGCTTCATGGCGGGAACCGGCCTCTATCCATATGCCGAAGCTTACGCTGCGGGCGCTGCCCATGCGTTCAGTGGCTATGCGCAGGCCGTTGTCCAATACGTGAAAGCGGTGGTCGTAGTGGGTCATGATTGCTCGCGAAAATAGGGCTTGCCGAGCCCAGCTGGAGCATGCCCCCGGTGTCCCAGGTAGGCGGCCAGGCTCAGGGTGAGTATGGTCAGCAGGTACGGGAGTATGCGCAGCATATAAAGCGGAACCGCATGTATTCCCGTGGCCTGGAAAAAGAACTGCAGGGCGGTGAGGAAACCAAAGAAAAGCGCGCCTCCCAGGGCGGCCAGGGGGCGCCATCCCGCGAAGATGACGATGGCCACGGCTATCCAGCCCTGGCCTGAGCTTATTCCTTCCTTCCAGCCGGGAGTGACGACCAGGGACAGGTATGCCCCGGCCATTCCGGAGAGAAATCCTCCCGCCGCCAGAGCGGCAAGGCGCACGCGGGCCACCGGGACTCCCATGGCGTCGGCAGCAGCGGGGTTTTCCCCGCAGGCGCGCACCATGAGCCCCCAACGCGTGCGGGCAAGGATGAACCACAACACCAGGGTGATGGCGAAGCCAAGGTAAACCAGCGCGTTTTGCTTAAAAAGCACGGGACCTATGAACGGGATATCCTGAAGTATCGGAACCGGCATTTCCTGCACCCGCAGGCCGATCTTTCCTATGAGGCCCCGGCCCAGGTAATTAGACAGGCCGGTGCCCAGGATTGTCAGGGCGATGCCGGAGAGCAGCTGGTTGGCCCCAAGGCGTATGGCGAAGAACCCGTGCAGGCAGGCCAGGGCGGCGCCAACGGTCCCGGCCGCCGCAAAGGCCAGGACGGGACTTCCTGTCGAAAAGCCCACGTAGAACCCGGTGAGGGCGCCCACAAGCATCATACCTTCCTGCCCGAGATTAATCACCCCGGAGCGCTCGGCCAACACTTCGCCCTGGGCGGCCAGGAGCACCGCCATGGAGGATTTGAGCGTGAGCGTAAGGAGGAAGGCGAAGTCGTTCATGGGCCCGGCTTCTCTAGCATGGAGGTGCGCACTTTCCAAGCTTTGCCCCTGACCAGGCAATGCCAGGCCTGGATACGAAACGCGCGAAAGAAAGGGGCAGCGACACAGAAAAGGCAGGCCAGTGTGACAAAACCGAAATCAGTGGGAAGTCCCGATGAGCGGGACCATGTCCGGCGGGGAGTAGATGTCGTGGCGCAGGCGCAGCTTCTGGCGCATGCCCTCCAGGTAGCCGCAGTTGTAGGTGACCTTGGTCAGCTCGAAGGGTGGCCTGCCCTTGGAACATACCGCGATGAGCTTGCCAGCGAAAAAGGCCGGGTAGTATTTCTTTATGTCCCCAGGATAGGTCACGGTGATGGGCTGCTTGTCCGGATAGAGGTTGGCCAGCTCTTCGGGAGGGAAGCTCACCTGGTTCACAGTGCCGGCGCTGGCCTTTTGCAGAAAGGAGACCTTGTCCGGGATGTCCAGGTACAACGTTTCGATCTTGAGCCCAGCGATGGTCAATAGCTCGACCAAACTGGCCGGGGTGTACCAGCGAAGATGGCCGGTGTGCCAGGCTCCGGGACCATAGTGGAATCTGCCGCGCATGATCTCGTACTGGAACATCCAGTAGTGGATGTTGGGCGTGGACACGATCATGCGCCCGTCATCCGCCACCAGTTCCCGGACTTTGGAAAGGGTCACCCAGGGGTCGAAAAGGTGTTCCACCACGTCGTGCAGGATGACGTGGCGGAAATAGCCGGCGAATTTCTCGGGCAGGGTCTCCCCTTTCTCGTAATCCGCCCGCCAGACATGCTCCATCAACCCTTCCAGACGCTCAGCGTTATTTGGATCGATTTCCAAGGCGTGGACATCGGTGCACCCCTTGTCGCGTATGAACCGCAGGGCCAGGCCGCCTTCTCCGCATCCGAAGTCCAGAATCCGGTCCGCACCTTGGGGAATCATCTCGTAGACGTTGCGGCGAAAAGCCGTGTTGGCGATGAGGGTGTCTATGAGGCTGGCACGGTCGCTCATGGGGTCTCCTGGTTAGGCTGGAACCAGGTAGCATGGGGGGGACCATTTTCCAAGCCAGGCGGATTGACTTCGAACGGTTCGTGTGGCGTAAGCTGAAGGCGTTCTTCAAAATCCGTATGAAGTGGGAGGAACGTCATGACCACATGGATCTGGGTGGCTCGCTGGTTGAAGAAGGAAGGCAACGAGGCGGATGTGAAGCAGGCCGCGCAAGCCATACGGAAGCACTGGGAGGACGTGGCTCTGGACCAGGGACTGGACCCGGCCAAGAACGTCACCATTGCCGAGGGCGACAAGGAGATTCGGGTGGGTATCTCCGAGGAGATGGACGAGGTGTTTCGCGAAGGCCCGGGGGAGTGGAGGTATTATTAGCTCTTTTGCTCTTCCGCCGCTTTCACGGCTTCGCGGCCAGTTTTGACGCACAGTTCTGCTGTTGCCACAGGCGCGGGGAAGCCGGAAGGGAAGCGGGCCAGGATGTTTCGGGGTGAGAGGGCGCGGACCGTTTTCAGGTCCGCGCCCAATGCGCTCTGGCACCAGAACGACGCACACAGGACTCCCACAAAGGGGATGTCCGTGAGGAAGCCGGCCTGGGACACGATCCCTTCCTGGACATCGAGAAAAAACTCCACGAAGCGGCCGTCGGGGCCGTACACCTTGGCCGAGTATGCCGCGCCCTGAGGAATGCCCATATGCGGCGGGTCGAAGGCCAGGAGCGTGAGCTCCTCACTCTGGACCCTCATTTATGTTCGGTCCTCTTGTAATGGGTGAAGTCGAAGTCGCGGGGAAGGATACGTCCGCCGTCCTTGCGCGCGAGCAGAGCAAGCAGCGGCACGACCGCAGCAATCACAACAGCGGCTATTGCAAACATGGCTGGAAGTCGTTCCATGGCCTCACCTCCAGGGAATAAAATCCCCCTTTCACTGGATGCATGGGCCAAGGATACCGTCAATGTCCGTAACAGCAACTTTGTCGGAAAAATCCGACACGATTGGGCTAGAGGAAGAAGTCACCTTTTTCGATGGTGTAGCGGAAGAAATCCGCAGTGGTCTTGAGTCCGAGCTTGCGCATGATTCTGGCCCGGTAGGTGCTGGCGGTCTTGACGCTCACGCCCATGCTCGCAGCGACGCCGCTGAGCGTTTCTCCCCGGCCGAGGCGGTAAGCAACTTCCCTTTCCTGGCGCGAGAGTCTGGAAGAGGACGGCCGTGTGACGCCCGAACCTGACAGCTGGTGCGATAACGCGGGGTTGACATAGGTTTCGCCCTCGAGCACCAGCGAAAGTGCCTCGGCCAGTTCTTCGGGCGCGGAATTCTTGCTCAGATATCCCTTTGCGCCAAGGGCCAACGCCCTGCGGGCGTATTCGGCCTCGCGGTGCATGCTCAGCACCACCACAGGCATGTCGGGGCGTTCACGGGTCATGCGCTCCAGAAGCTTCAGCCCGCTTCCATCCGGAAGCGAAATATCCAGCACCGCCAGCCCAAACTCACCGGCTTCGAGAGCCGCCTCGGCTTCCGCTACGCTGGCGGCCTCCACGAACCGGCATTCGCCGGGCATATCCGTGATAATATCCATGGTCCCCCGCCGGACCACGGCGTGATCGTCCACCACCAGGATGGTCAAGGGGCGGTTCATCGCTTCTTTCTTTGCGGCCGGGGCTTTGGCAGGGTCACCAGCAGGCGTGTACCGCCTCTTTCGTGAGCCGTGATGTCCATGTTCCCTCCGATGGCCCGTATGCGTTCCCCCATGCCGATAAGGCCGAGCGAATCCGGGGAATTGAGCGCATTCGGGGATATCCCGGACCCATCGTCCTCCACCAGCATGCGAAACACCATGCGTTCCACCCCGAGCCGGACCTGCACCCGTGAGGCTCCGGAGTGGCGGGCAACGTTGGTCAGGGCTTCCTGAAGAACCCGGAAAAGGGCTGTGGCCACTTCGGAGGAGAATGTGGGCGCTCTCGGCTCCAGGACAATATCCACCGCGATTCCGGTGGATTCCTCGAAAGTTCGCGCCCTCCACGACACGGCTTCGTAAAAGCCCAGTTCGTCGAGTATCGCCGGGCGCAGTTCGCGCGAGATACGCCGTACGATCTCCACGGTATCTCCGACCAGCGTCCGTAGCGCATCTATTCGTTGCCGGCCGGCATGGTCATTCTCGGGGGCGGTGCGCTTCAGCCGGGACAGCCCCATGTTCAGGGCGGTGAGATTTTGCCCGAGTTCGTCGTGGATTTCCCGGGAGATGCGCGTACGCTCCTGTTCGATGCGTTCCTGCAGATAGTTGGAAAGAGCCCGGTAACGCTCGCGGGACCGTTCCAATTCCGAGGTGCGCTCCCGCACGCGCTCTTCCAGTTTCTCGCGCGCTTCGCGCAGGTCCTGCTGGACCTTCACCCGGTCCGTGACGTCGCGCAGGGAGAGCCGCAACCCCTGGTAGCGCCCACGAGGACCGAACACCCGGGTGGTTTCCTGGGCTATCCAGGCTTCCACCCCGTCCTTGCGCAGTATCCTAAAATCCAGGGAGGCGATGTCCTTGCCGCTGCTTGTGAGCATGGCGGATAGCCAGCCCGGAAGATCGTCGGGGTGAATGACTTTTCGAAAGAAAAGCGGGTCCTTAAGAGCGGTTTCGCGGGAGTAGCCGGTCACCCGCAGGCAGGAAGGGGAGACGTAACGGACCGCGCCGTTTCGGTCGAGCCAGATTTCCCAGTCATAGGTGAAATCCGCCACCGTCCGGAAGGCCTCGAGCCGCCCGCGCATCCTGGCCAGCAGGTTCAAGGACCAGGGAGACGGCCTGCGTCGATTTGTCGCGCGTTCAAGCATGGCCCATCATCCGGCAGGACGTGACCAAAAGCAAGTTGCCCGTCCGTCAGCGTCCGGGCTTTCTGGTCTGAAGCCACAAGAGGCTTAACAGCAGGGTCGCTTCGATGACCAGGCTGGCCGCCGAGGGCAAACGCATCTTTGTCTGCAAGTATTCTCCCCCCACCAAAACGGCGGCCAGGGTCACGGCGGCCACCGGGGCCAGGGCCGGGTGCAGCCTGGCCAGGCAGGCCACAATCACGCCGTCGTAGCCGTAGCCCACGGCCACGCCCTGCTGCAGACGGTGGTGGATGGCCGTAACCTCGGCCATTCCCGCAAGCCCGGCGATGGCCCCGCTCAGCATGAGCACCCACATGCCCCGGCGCGCGGCGTTCATGCCGGCGTACCCAGCGGCCTTGGGCCCAAGCCCCATGACGGTGAGCTCGAATCCCCAGCGGGTCCTGGCCAGGACCCAGGCCATGATCCCGGCACCCGCCAGCCCAAAGAGAAGGCCCGGATGGATCCGGGTTCCCGGAAAACGGGGCAGTTTGGCGGAATCCGCGAACATGGCCGTGCCGGGAAAACCGAATCCGGCGGAATCCCGCCACGGGCCGAAAAACAGGTGCTCCATCACTGCGATGGCAACGTAGTTCAAAAGAAGGGTGGTGATTATCTCGCTCACCCCGAGCCTGGACTTGAGCCAGGCAGGACCTGCCGCCCAGACGGCGCCACCTGTGGCGCCTGCCAGAAAGAGAATGGGCAGGAGAACCGCCGAAGGGAGTACGGGCCCAAGTGAAAGGGCCAGGCCAGATGCGAACACCGCGCCCATGACCAGCTGCCCCTCGCAGCCGATGTTCCAAAGGTTCATGCGGGCTGCCAGGATTACGGCCAGTCCGGTGAGCATAAGCGCCGATGCCTTGACCAGCACTTCCGAGAATCTCGCCCAGGTGCCGAACGAGCCTTGGAACATCACCGAGTAGGCGGACAGCGGGTCGGCCCCCAGGAAAGCGAAGATGGCCGCTCCGGCAAGGAGCGGGATTGCCAGCGCCAAACACCATAGCGACAGATTCGATTTCAGCAATGTCATTGGCGCACTCCGGCCATCATGGGGCTTATGCGCGCCACCTGGTCAGGGTCGGCCACATCGACAATACCCAGTATCTTGCCGCCGAACATCACGGCCACACGGTCGGCGAGTGTCAAGGCTTCGGTCAGATCGCCAGTGACGATGAGCACCCCGGCGTGCTCCCTCGCGTCCAGAAGGCTCTTCCAGACATCCTCGGACGCGCCCACATCCAGGCCTTGGGTGGGCTGGTGAACAATAAGGACCACGGGCTTGCGGGAGAGCTCCCTGGCCAGGAGGAGCTTCTGGAGGTTGCCGCCTGAGAGTTCGCCCGAGGCCTGTTTCGGGTTTTCGGCCTTGATGGCAAAGCGCTCGATGGCCTGGCGGGTGGCGGCTTCGCCCCCTGTCCAGTCGAGGAGAAGCCCCCGGGTGAAGGCCGAGAGCCTGGTCAGCAGAAAGTTGTGGACGAGCGACAAGCTTGGGATGCTGCCCTCGTGATGGCGATCCTCGGGCACGTATGCCAAAGAGTCCTTTGAGACAGTTGGCCAGACGGGAGCCTTGTGTGTGCCTCCAGCGAAGGCAACGGTGCCTGCAAAGCATGGTGCGAGTCCGGCCAAGGCTTCGGTAAGCTCGGTCTGGCCGTTTCCTGCAACGCCGACCACGGCCAGAATCTCGCCCTGGCGCAGGCAGAGATCCACGTCTTGAAAGGCCGGGCGGTCCGGTTCTCCTCCGCCGGTGAGGCCCTCTGTCCGAAGAACCTCCCGGCCGAGGTTCACAGCGGGTTTGTCTATGGCGAAAATGACTTCCCGGCCCACCATCATGCGGGCAAGGTTGCGTTTTCCCCCGGCTTCAGCAGGGGTGGTGCGCGCCACCAGACACCCCTTGCGAAGGATGGAAATGCGGTCTGAGAGGTCCAGAGCCTCTTCCAGCTTATGGGTGATAAAAACGATGGTGCGGCCTTCGCGCCGGAGTGTCCTCAGCACGTCGCAGAAGCTGTCGATCTCCGTGGGGGTGAGTACCGAAGTCGGCTCGTCAAAGATGAGCACCTGCGCGCCCAAACGCAGAAGCTTCAATATCTCCACCCGCTGACGCTCGCCCATGGAGAGTTCGCTCACCTTGCGGTCCGGATGGGCCTGCAAGCCAAATCGATCGGAGAGTTCGCGGATACGTTTCGATTCTTCGGCCAGATCAAGCATGGCGGTTCCGCCGGCGGCCAAGGCCACGTTCTCAGCAACGGTGAAGGCCTCCACCAGCATGAAGCGCTGGTGCACCATGCCCACGCCCCGGGCCAGCGCGTCTGCTGGGGACGAAAAACGCACCGGCTCGCCCTGGAGCTTAATTTCTCCCTCATCCGGGTGGTAACGGCCTGACAGGATGGACATGAGCGTGGACTTGCCTGCTCCGTTCTCGCCAAGGAGGGCATGGATTTCACCTGCATGGGCAGTCAGGCACACCTGGTCGTTGGCCAGTGTGGTGCCGAAACGCTTGGTGATGCCGCACAGTTCAAGGGCAGCGCTCACGGCGCTCCCCTTGATGAACACCCGGGGCATAGAAGGTGGGGGGGCGTGTAAGCCGTGCCTGGCGTTTGTGCGCACCGGCCTGGAGTCAACCCATCCTCAGGAGAAAAACAGTGAACCCCGAGCATTATAACGCCCTGAAAATCGGAGTTGGCAGTTTGGCCAGGTACACCAGGGGCTCAAGCACAGGCTCGCCTTCTATGGCAGCGCAGGCCATGGCCAGCACCGGCGGCGGCGACGCAAGATGTGCGAACCGGGCTGCCTGTTCCACCAGGGCCTGCATGGCCACCATTGTCGAACCGGTGGAGACCACGTCGTCAAAAAGAATGACGCCGTCCGTGGCTTCGGCCACGATGGAGAGCGAACGCTCGTACAGGGCCAGGAACTTGTCTCCGCTGGTGATGGAATCCGCCCCGACCTGGACGGCTGGCCTGCGGCTTGGCTCCATGTGCGGCTTCACCCGGTTGTGGGCCACGGCGATCTCGTCAAGGCCCAGTTCCTGGGCGGTCACCTGGGCCAGCTGCAGCCCTTTTTCCACGGCGGTGAGCATGGCCACGCGCTTTTTCCCTGTGAGAAGGGGCTTAAGGCGTAAGGCCAGAAGACGGCCCAGGTCCTGGTTCAGCCTGGTCTGCCCCACCAGGTCCAGGGAGGCGATGCGAAGTTCTCCCCCATCGCTTGGCAGCCAGACCCAGGGGATAAGGACGTCATAGCCCAGCCCTTCGACTGCAAGGGAGTGTTTCTCACCGGATTCGCGGACAGGACGTTCGTAGGGCATGGTTTCTCGCAAGAAAAAGGGACGGCCCTGCGGGACCGCCCCTGTTCGATGCAACATCTATTCAGGCAGCTTGCCGTTAACGCCTTTCAAGAGCCAGCGCATGGTATAGAGTTCCTGCACGCTGGCGCGTTTTCCTTCGGGGATCATAACCTTGCCAGCCTGGTCCACCATGGGGCCAAGGAAGGAGTTGTCCTCGCCCTTTTTCATGAGTTCAAGCTCGGCCAGCACCTTCTGGCGCACTGCGGCCGGAACCTTCTCGTTGAAAGCAGAGAGTTTGAGAGCGTCCTTTTCGAACCCCCAGTAGAGCTCTTCGGGCTTCAATGTGCCGTCGAGTTTGGCTTGCACGAGCTTCACGTAGAACTGACCCCAGTTCCAGATGGTGGAAACCAGGACGCATTTTGCGCCAAATTCTGAGGCGTCTGCTCCATAGCCGATGGCGGGGACGTTCTTGGCGCACGCGGCCAGGGAAGCGTCCGGTGTGTCGGCCATCTGGCGAATCAAGGTGCAGCCGCGCTGAACCAACGCTTCACTCATGGTGGTTTCGCCAATGGGGTCGCGCCAGCTCTTGAGCCAGACCACGGTGTTCACGCTGTCCGGGTTGAATGTGGTGCCCGATTCCTTGAGGCCGCGGATGAGGCCATGGGTGAAGCCGTTTATGCCGCGGATGGGCTCCGGGATAGGGTTGGTGGCCACGGTGCCAACATTGTTGTATCCCATGAGCCCGGCCATGTAGCCCACCAGGTATTCGCCCTGCTCGATGCGCCCCATGTAGTTGCCCATGTTGGGGGCGGTCTTGTAGCCGGAGCAGTGTTCGAAGGTGGTCTTCGGGAAATCCTTGGCAACCTGGAGCATGGGGTCCATGTGTTCGAAAGTTGTGCCGAAGATGATGTCGTAGCCATCCTGGGCGTACTGGCGGAAGACCCGCTCGGCGTCCGCTGCCTGGACGTTCTCGGTGTAGCTCACCTCGATCTTGTCACCCAGCTGCTTTTTCAGCTCTTCGATGCCCAGGTAATGGGCGTGGTTCCATCCCTGGTCGTTTATGGTGCCCAAAAGGGCGAAAGCCACCTTGAGCTTGGCCGCCTGGGCCAGGCCGGGCAGGGCGGCAAAAACCGCCAGACTGAAGAGAACGATGAGCAGGCGCCTGCGCATGAAGCCTCCTTGAGCGTGTATGATGGTGTGCGTAAACGCCCAAGTGAGATGCCGCATTTGAACGTGATTGTAAATCGCTCGGCATGCCTGGAACCAGCGCTTTGGTTGCGTCATAAAACCTTGTTTCAACCGGCAGGGTGAGTGTAGGGTTCATGGCATGGCTGACAAGCGAAGACATCCAGCGAAAGAAATCGCCGACCTCCGCGGTCAGGTGGCCGACCTTTCCCGGCGCGAGCGTCATTGCCAGCTGCTTCGGCGCATGCTGGACGATCTGCGCGAGGAGTATCTGTCCCTGGCTCAGTCCGCGCCGGACGCGATTATCGCTTCGGACGCCACAGGGCGAGTGGTGTTCTGGAACGTAGCCGCCCAAAACCTGTTTGGCTACGAACCCGGCGAAATCATGGGCAAGAGCGTGATCCTGCTCATGCCCGAGCGCTACCGCGAACGCCACGAGGAAGGGTTCGCCAAGGCCCTGGAGGCCGGGAAAGCCCTGAAACCGAGCGCTCCTCTTGAGTGCGAGGCCGTGCGCAAGGACGGCGTGGAATTTCCCATCGAGATAACCCACTCCAGTTGGAGGCGCGGGGCGGACATCTTTTTCGCCGCATTCATCCGCGACATAACCGAGCGCAAGCGCTACGAGAAACTGCGCGAGGACGTGGAGCGCATTGTCCGGCACGATCTCAAGTCTCCGCTTTTGGGCATAGTGGGCTTTGCCAAACTGCTCATGGAGGACTCGGCCCTGCCCGAAAAGGAGCAGGAGTGGGCCAGGCTCATCTACGAATCGGGCATGCAGATGAACCATCTGCTGACCAACTCCCAGGCCATGCTGCGCATCCACGAGGGGAGTTATCGGGTGACGCCCAAGCCAGTGGATTTGGTGAAGCTGCTGGAAGATCTGGGCAAGCGCTTCGAGCCGGCCATGCGCGAGAAGGGAGTGTCCTTCACCTGCGAGATCGGCCCGGCAAAAAAAGGAGACCAGGCATGCAACCTACTTGGCGAGGAGGCCTTCCTGGACGACATGCTTTCAAACCTTATCAAGAACGCGGTGGAAGCGTCTCCCGAAGGGGAGAGGGTGGACGTGAACGTCCGCCATGAGGGTGGATACGTTATCATCGACATCCACAACAAGGGAGTGATTCCCCCGCAGGTTCGGGAGAAGTTCTTCCAGGCGTACGTCACCAGCGGCAAGGAGGGTGGCACCGGCCTTGGGGCGCACAGCGCGTTTCTTATCGCCAAGGCCCACAATGGCGAGATAAGTTTCACAACTGGGGAGCCTGATGGCACCCACATTGTGGTCCGGTTGCCCGAGGGTGGCACCCGTACCTAGTGTGGTGTCCTCGAAATCCGTTCACATGCCCCAGGTGCGCAAAATGTTATAATCATTGAATTTTTAAAAACATGCATATGTTTTTAAAATCCCGACACTAGCGTTCCAACACCTCGTCGAAAATGTCTTGCAGCTTGAATTCGTTGTAGTAGCGGCACTCCACATCGGAGAGCAGCTCCATGACCTTTTGGGCCTGATCGCCACCTGTCTGGCCTGGGTTCTCCTTGAAGTGGGTCGACAAGGTGTGGCGCAGGTCGTCGAAAATGGTGGCGGCAGCCGCCTTGACCACCTCTTTGGCCACGAACTGGGCATACTGCCTCGAGTACGTTTCACAGCGATTGTCTGGCATACTTTAAAAATCCTGACGGGTCATAAGGCCCGTTTCGTCAATTTGCCCCTTGAGTGGGAGTTTCACTGAACACTGAACCCCGTCCTTGGTTTGGATCAGTGCTACCTTTCCGTAACACTTCCGTGCAGCGGCCCAGGCGATGGGCAGGCCGAATCCGGTGCCCTGGGGTTTTGTCGAATTGAAGGGCAGGAAGAGCTGGTCTACCTCCTGGCCTCGAGGGAGTTCGCCTTCGCCAAAGACGGACACGGTCAAATGGCTTGGGGTGGCCGGGTCCACACCGGTGGAAATTTCGATCACGCACCCGGTAGGGGGCAACGCGTCCAGGGCGTTCACAAGGATTTCTTTGAAAATTGCTTTCAGAAGCGAAGGGTCAGAGTCCACCTCGGAGTGTTTTGGATCGATGGATATCTTGGCTTCAACACCATGCTGCCAGAGGCCTTCAGCCCTGAGGCCATCGATGGTCTGGTGCAGAAAAGGGCCGATAGCGATGGTTTGAAAGGCTGGGTCGGCCAGCTCGACCGAATTGAAGGTGGAGATGTCCCGGGTCATGCGTTCCATACGCAGGGCTTCGTCGAGGATCACCTGGGCCATTCCCTGGATGTCCGGCCCCCCGGAACGCATGAGCCGCATGGCCGTGCCGCCGATAACGGTCAGGGGGTTGCGCGTCTGGTGGAAGAGGCCCTGCAGAAGCGGCTCGGCCGCTCGGGCCCGGTAGGATGCGTGCCCCTTGGCCCGCACCATGAGGCAGAGGTCGAGAAGATCGTTCACTGCCGAGGCCACCGGGCCGCGGTGGTCGATGGGGACATCCTGGCGCACTGCCCGTATGAAAAGCTGGCGGCACTTCACCTCGCCAAGCATCATGTACTGAAGGTCGATGCCGATCTTGGCCGAGTATATCCCCTGCTGCCAGAGTTCACGAAGGAACTCGGAATCCCAGGGTTTGGTCCAGAGGGTGGCATACCATTGCGTCCAGAAATTCTTGAGTGTCCCGTCGTAGTATTCCAGGATGAGTTCCAACCGGGTGCGTGGAACCACCCGGCGGAAGAGGGTGTCCAGGTATTTTCCGGCTTTCTTGCTGCGCTGGGCCAGCTGGTCGGCAAAGGGGCGGATGGCGATGAGCTTGGATTCGTCGAGGCCGATTTCTTTGCGGAAGAATTCCAACCTGGAAATGGGGATGTCTTGGGTCATGCCTACCTCGCTTTGGGGAAAACCGTGAAGGTTCCCATCCTGGCTGTACGGGTAAGCCTGGAAGCAGCGGCTGGAAGGATCTTCTTACCCGCCCTGCTTGATCGATTGCGCTGCCGCATATCCTGAAGCCCAGGCCCAATGGAGATTGTAGCCTCCCAAATGCCCCGTGACATCCATGACTTCCCCAATGAAATACAGGCCTGGCACGGTAAGGCTTTCCATGGTCTTGGAAGAGATAGCCTTGGTGTCCACTCCGCCACCAGTGACTTCCGCCTTCTTGTAGCCGGCAAGCTCCTTGGGGGTGATTTCCCAGGCGCTCAAACGTTTGACGAGCCAGGCGGTCTCTTCCTTGCGTAACTGCGCCACCTGCTTGACACCGAACTCAGGCGGGGCCGCCAAGGCGGCGAGCCGTGCGGGCAGGAGCCTGGAGAGGATGGTTTTCACCTGCGATTTGCTGCTTCTGGCTTTTGCCAGAACTTCTTCAGGGGAAACACCGGGCGTGAGATTCACGGTCAGGGGAGTGCCGGGCTGCCAGTAGGAGGAAATCTGCAGTATGGCGGGACCGCTCAATCCTTTGTGGGTGAAAAGCATGTCGTCCTGGAAGGAAGTTTTGCCTATGCTCACACGCACCGGAAGCGAAATACCGGACAGGGCCCCCATCTGCCAGCCGGGCCCCATGTTCAGCGGGGTGAGGGCGGGACGCGGTTCGATAAGCTCAAGACCGAAGGTCTCCGCCACTCCGTAGCCGAAGCAGGACGAGCCGACCTGCGGCCAGGCCAGGCCTCCGGCAGCCACAACCAGGTGTTTGCCCGGAACAGACCCGCCCGGGTAGGTGACGCGGAACTCTTCGGTGCGTTCGATGTTTTTTATGCGGGCGTTCATGTAGAAGTGCACGTTCGCCTCGCGGCAGAGTCGCTCGAGAAGCTCGGCCACCTTGACCGCGCCCTCGCGGCAGAAGAGCTGGCCGTGGCTCTCTTCCACGCTCGAAAGCCCGTTTTCTTCTAGAAAATCCTTGAACGCCAAGGGTTTGAAGCGGCTCAAGGCGGAGACGCAGAACTGCGGATTTGCGGACAGAAAATTTTCAGGGCCAACCTGGGTGTTGCCGAAGTTGCATCGCCCTCCGCCCGTGACTTTGAGCTTTTTTCCGGTCTGGGTGTTGTGGTCGAAAACCGCGACGCTAAGGCCCCTTCGGGCGGCGGTGAGAGCGCAGAACAGGCCGGAGGCTCCGGCACCTATGATGACGACATCGTAACCAAGCATCCAAAAATCATACGCCATCCCTGGTCTGTGGGCAAGTCGGGAGAAAGGCCGGCCGTGCTTTGGCCGGTATAAGAAGGAGGCTAAAAAACTCGCCTGGCTCCGGCGTAAAGTTTGTTCCAGATCGGTTCATCCAGGGAGCTCATCTTCACCACCCCTCTGGAGGATGTCGCATGGACGAAATTCCCGTCAGCCACGTAGATACCCACGTGATTCACTCCCTTTTTTCCGAAAAAGACCAGGTCGCCTTTTTTCAGCTCCTCACGCGGCACGGGGGTGCCTTGTTGAAACTGTTCCCTGGAATTTCTGGGGATGTCCAGGCCACTTTGGGAATAAGCGTAGCTGGTGAGGCCTGAACAGTCGAAGCCCTGGCGCGGGGTTTCTCCGCCAGCTGCGTAGCGTTTGCCGACCTGGGCTTCGGCGGCTTTTATCACGGTGTCCGGATCGGCAGCCGCTTGCGCCGCAGCTTCCGAGGGGAGGATGTCCAGCGACGGGACCTTGGCGGGCTTGGGCGTGCGTGCCGGGGAGTTGACGCTCTTGGCCCATATCTTGAGAACGGCCTCTTCCTCAGGGGTGAAGCCACTGGGCTGGCATGCCTGCGAGGTTTCCTCCGGGCGCACGACCACGCCCCGGACCTCGTTGACGGCTGGCTTCGGGCGCGAGTGTTTTTCGATTTTAGCTGGCAGAGTGGCCAATGGCGGGGCTTCGCCCAAGGTGGATGCCAGCGTCGCCTCGAAGCTCTGGCCCTGGGACTTTTGGGTCAGAATCCGGGGCGTAAATACGGACGCTGATACAGGAGTGGACTTCTCTATTGCCATAGGGTTCTCCGGGAATTGTGTAAGCAAGGGCCATGCCGGAGAGTGTTGAATGGAGTCAGGAGACGGGCGGAAAGGCTGGAAGTGAAAGAAAGATATTTCGGATCAGAGGGCCATGTGTGACATGTGAAGTGATGCTACTCCTGAACGTTCCACCTCTTCTTAATGTTGGCGATGGTCCCGTCTTTTTTAAGGCTGTTGAAGGCAGCGGTAAAGCGGGTGACGACCTCGTCAGGAGTGTCCTTGCTGAACGCGACCCACTGTGCGAGCGACAGCTCTGGAATGTCGAATACCGCAACCAAATTGTCAGGGGGAACGCCCGCATCCTTCGCGCGGTAAGGAAGGGTCAGATCGTCAAGAATGGTGAGCGATATGTCGTTGAATGAAGAGATGGCCCGAAATGCTTCCTGGGAATTATTCACGATAAAGATGTTTTCGCCCGCAACAAATCCCCTCGAGAGCAGGAACTGGTGGGTCACATCGTCTCTTGCCACGGCCACGAGATGCTTCCTGGCTTCTTCGAGGGATTGCGGTGCCGGCTGGTCGTCCTTTCTGTAAGCGTACATGCTGGCGCGTAACTGGGCGATGCGGGAGGACCATTTGAATTTGTCCTCCCTCTCCGGGGTGCGCACGATGGAGTAGATGCAGATGTTCCCCTTTGTGAGGGCGATATTGTATGCCCGCGCCCATGGGTAGGCGGCGATGGTGTAGCTCAACCCCGCCTGTTCGAAGCACGCCTGCACTATTTCCGTGGCGAATCCACCAAGCTGGCCGTTCTTCACCATCTGAAACGGCGGCAGCTCCTCGGTGACGACCTCGATGGTCTGGGAGAACGCCCCAAAGGGAAGGGCGAGCCCTGCCATCAGGATAAACGAAAGGCATAGGGATCGAATCATCTCGGTTCGGTGCAAGTACGCGCCTCCGGCGGAGAGCGTGATGCTCCCTCGTGTTCGTGAAGGATGCCCGCGCATGCGTGAATCGGACATCACCGTGAATTATACGTAAGACGTTTACGAATGGAAGGCCTGACAAAGGAAAAATTTCCAAAGCCTACGAGGACATCCCTATCCAAGAATCGATTAAATCGCCAGTTCCAAACCGACCGGGCAATGGTCCGAGCCCATAACATCGTCGGCAATCCAGGCCCTGGTCACTTTGGACCGTAGTTCCTCGGACACGAAGAAGTAGTCGATGCGCCAGCCCACGTTGCGGTCCCTGGCGTGGAAACGGTAGTCCCACCAGGAGTAGTGCCCGCCCCCCGGCTCGAACATGCGGAAGGTGTCCACATACCCGGCGGCAACGAATGTATCCAGCCAGGCCCGTTCCACAGGTAAAAACCCCGAAGTTTTTTCGTTGGATTTGGCGTTTTTCAGATCCAGTTCGGTGTGGGCGGTGTTGAAGTCGCCGCAGGCCACGATGGGCTTTTGCTTGCGGAGCTCCTGGGCGTGGGCCAGGAAGGCTTCGTAGTAGCCCAGCTTGTATTCCAGACGGTGCGGGCCCATCTGGCCGTTGGGAAAGTAGACGGTGAAGAAGTGAAAATCCGGGTATTCCAGGTGCAGAAGCCGGCCTTCTCCCCCAAACGCCGGATCCGGCAACTCAGCGTTCACGGCCAGGGGCTCGGCGCGATAGTACACCCCGACCCCCGAATACCCTTTTTTCACCGAGCTGGAGACGAAGCGGACTTTGTAGCCCTTGGCATCAAGAAAGCCGTCCTCATGGTCCTTCTGGAGCTTGGTCTCCTGAAGTCCCACCACATCCGCACCGGAGGATTCGAGCCAGTCGTGGAAACCCTTGCCTGCGGCGGCACGAAGCCCGTTCACGTTCCAGGAATAAAGGATCATGACATGCCTTCAGGAAATGGTTTTCAAGGTGGCGGTCACGGTTTGCCCGTCAAAGCCAATGAGGGCGTAGCCGCCGGAGTCCAGGTCGCCGGGGTTCACGACAACGGTTTTGCCGATGGAGTCCATGCTTCGGGATTCGTGGATGTGGCCGGTAAGGCACAGGTCCGGCTGGGCACGCTCGATGAACTCCCGCACGGCCAGGGAGCCCACATGGGTTCCGGAACTCACCACGTCGGTCGCGGTACCATGAGGGGGCGTGTGGGAGACAAGAATGAGGTGCTCGAAGTCACGGGCCTTGTCGTAGGCTTCCAGCAGCCATTCAGCCAATTGGGCGTCCGGGACTTCGCTCGGGGTGGCGAACGGGGTGGGGGGCGACCAGCCAACTCCCATGAGCCCAAGCCCCGGTGCCAGCTCCCTGGTCTGTAGGTGTATGCCCAGACCGCTTTCGTTCAGCCATGTCTGCACGGAAGCGAAGTCCATGTTGCCTATCTGGGCCAGCACCCGGGGATTAATATCGGATACGGCCTCGATAACCTCGCGGGCTTCGGGCACTTTGCCCCTGATGGTGAGGTCTCCGCTGACGATCACCCCGGTCGCCCGGGGAAGCTCCGGAATGCGGCGCAGATTGGCCGTGTGGCCGTGGATGTCGCCTATGCCGACCCAGAAGGGATGGGGGCCTGTCATGCAAGACTCCAGTGGAAAGATTCTTTTCCGCCAACGGCTTACATGGTAGCATGGAACACGATGCCACTCAACGCGAACCAATCCAGGCCGGACAAGGCGGCCCTTCGCCAGACGATCCTGTCCAGGCGGGCGGGCTTGAGCGAGAAAGAGGTGCGTCTGGCGAGCCTTGCCGCGACGGCCCTGGTCGAACGCCTTGAACGATGGCGCGGCGCCAAGGAGGCCATGGTCTACTTGTCCTTCAAGGGCGAGATAGAGACTACTGAACTGCTTGAAGGTCTCTGGAGCCGGAGGGTGCGCGTGCTGGCTCCGCGCTGCCGTCCGTGGGAGGACGGAATACTGGACGTGGCCTGCATATCCTGCCTGTCCGACCTCGCACCCGGCGCATACGGCATCTTGGAGCCCAAAGAGGACAGGTGCCCGGCGCTTGGGCGCTTCAGCCCCGGAGTTGCGCTTATTCCAGCCGTGGCATTCGACCGCAGGGGAGCCCGTCTTGGTTTTGGCCAGGGCTATTACGATAGGCTTCTGGCCGGCCCGCAATTCGACAACACCTTCCTTATAGGCCTGGCCCACAGTTTTCAGGTGGTGGAGCATCTGCCGCAGGACTCCTGGGACAAACCCGTGCATGTGGTGGTGACCGACGAGGAGATCATATGGCCGTGACGTCGATACCGTTCTCGTTTCCTGGTCTGCCGGGCGTGTGCGCCGTGTTCACCACTGCCGCGAGCGGGCCTGAGAAGGGGAACATCGCATATACTGTGACAAAAGATCCCGAAGCGGTGCTGGCCAACCGGCTGTCGCTTAAGGATCAGCTGGGGTTTTCGAGCTGGCATTCGCTCAAACAGGTGCACGGCACGGGCATGGCTTTCGAGCCGGCTGCTGTCGCAATGGACGAACGCTCCAGCCTGAAGGCCGACGGCTCGGCAACAAGCGCTGCCGGGCAGGCATTAGTGATAAAGACAGCGGACTGCCAGCCAATCCTCATGGCTCATGAGAGCGGGAAGTACGTGGCCGCGCTGCACGTTGGTTGGCGTGGGAACGTGCTTGAGTTTCCGCAAAAGGCGGTGGCCGCCTTCTGCGAGCGTTATGGGGTAGCGCCGGAGGAACTCCTGGCCGTGCGGGGCCCGAGCATGGGGCCAGGCGAAAGCGAATTCACCAACTTCGAGATGGAGTTCGGGGACAGGTTCCGGGACTTCTTCGATCCGGCCACGCGGACAGTGAACCTCTGGCGGCTCACCGTGGCCCAGCTTCGCCAGGCCGGGCTTCGCCGGGAGAGGATATTCAGCCTGGACCTGTGCACCGTGAGTTTGGCGGAGTTCCACTCCTACCGTCGCGACAAGGCCAACTCGGGGCGCCAGGCCAGCCTTATTTGGATAAAGTAGTGAGCCTGAAATAGTTGGGAAAGATTTTTTGAGAGAGGATTTTGCATGGTTTGCGGGTTGTGCAAGCATGATGTCGCCAAGTTATGTCAGTCGCACATTATCCCCGAGCATGTCTTCAAAAACAGCATGTACAAGGAAATGAAAGGTGCTCGTCGGTGCCACGGTTACCAGGCGAACAGTGGTAGTCCCATTTTTCTTCAGGGTGGCATCAAAGAGAGACTTTTTTGCAAAAGTTGTGAAGGACTTTTGAGTAGTCGATATGAGAATGCGTTTGCTAAATTATGGTTTAAAGGAGATTTGTTCCCTGGTGTAATTAACGACGAAGTATGTGAGGTAGATGTCGGAGACTATTTAATTTTTAAGTTGTACCATCTTTCAGTTCTTTTTAGGTGCGCAATATCTACAAAAATGAATCCATATAAAATTTCACTAGGCAAGCACATTGATTCATTTCGATTAAGTATTTTGGAGTGTCGTGACATTGAGTTATATAATCTATTTGGATTTATTCTCGTCAATCCTGTCCGTCGGTTCGAAGATAGAATTATAATGCCTCCAGAAAAGCATAGGTTTTTGGGGTCAGTTTCATATATGACACTGTATGCAGGCGGTGCTTGGTTCATAACCATTTCAAACCATCGCAATAGAGAGGTTGAAGATATCTCGTTGAAAAAAGATGGGAAGATTATCATGCAAGTTATAAATTATCTTTCTCTGCCAAGTGTGCGTGATTTTGCTGGGATGCTTAAGAACAATTAATAACATTTTGTACCTGAGATGCGCGAGCTTGCAATTGCTGATACGACCCATCTCCACAGGGAGATATAGTGACGATTTCTCGACGTAAAATCATTCAAGCCGGATGCGTGGCAGCTTGTGGGTGCGTCTTCCCCTGGAACACCAGAGCTGCCTCGCAGCCGAACTACTACGCGGTCAGCCGGGAACGCCTGCTGGGCGAGTTCAAGGGCGTCTGCGAAGGGGTGAGGCAGTATCTCAATGCCAAACACCCTGCATCTCAGGCCGCGGCAATATCCGCCGACGCCATCTCCGCATTCGACTCCATGCTGCTCTCCATGGCCGATCTCGGTGGAGACTCCAACCGCAACCAGCAGTACCTCACCCAGGCCGGTTGGCTGGCGGCCATATACGCGGCAATGAAGGCCAAAGGTATGGCTGCCAAGGATGCGGGGCGGCTTTTCTACGACTTGAACGCGGAGGAACTTGCCTCAACTCCTGCCGCCCAGCTTGCGGCGCGCGGAGCTGCGTTTTTTTCGCCTGAAAGCAAGGCGTCGCTGGCTGAATGGGCCAGGTGGACCCATGAGCGCCTCTATCCGGGTGATTGGGTGGCCACGGCCTTTTTCAGTGACGGTTCTGATTTCGACATGGGCTACGACATGCTCGAATGCGGGGTTGCGAAGTTCTTCAAGGCACAGAAAATGGAGGACGTGGCTCCGTATTTCTGCCTGAACGATTTCCCCAGATCCCGGTGCGAGGGAACCGGCTTGTACCGTAGCATGACCATTGCCCAGGGAGATGTGAAGTGCGACTTCCGCTACAAGCAGGGAAGGGAGGTTGTGCAGGGTTGGGAAACCGAGGTGGCGCGTTTTCCTGACAAACCAGGAGCATGATACAAGCTCTTTTGTGCTTCTGACGGCTGTCAGCCAGTGGAAAATCTATTCGCGGACATCACAGTGTTTCACAATCGAGGCGTTGATCCGCTCGATCACTTCCCCTGGGACCCCTTTCCCGCAGAGGATATAACGCTTTTTTCGTTCGCTTGTGTCGGAGAGAGGTATACTCACGAAGTCCGCCCTGCTTTTTCCGGAGAGCCTGATGAGGTCGTCGATCTCCGTCTCTCTGGCAAGAGTATAGAGGAAACGCTCGCTGGCCAGCATGCGGGCCTGGTTCTCCTTTTCCGGAATCCCAATCACCTTGGCGTGCTCCTTCTTGATCACGCCGTCGACATAGTCCCCGTAGGACCAGGAACGTATCAGGCCCAAGGTGAGCTTCTTGTCCGCCGCGAGCTCCCTGAATGAGGTCTTCCCGAAGAAAAGCGCGGCGTTCTTGGCCAGAATGAGGGCCACCAAGGGGCTGTCCTCCATGATGGGCAGGGTGAATGATCCGTAGGCTTCCCTCTCAGGAACCTTGAGCGCCCCGAAAAGGCAGCACTGACTGTCTTCGCGTTGCAGTTCCGAGAAGATGCGCGGCGAGGGCAACTCGACGAAGACGGCCTCGACTTCGGCATCATGCAGGATGGCTTGGGTCAACTCGACCAGGAAACCTGTGGGCTTGCCATTGAGGGTGAAGTTATATGGCGGGCGCGCGGGATAATAAAACTGTATCGGCTCGCTCCTGGAGGTGGCCGATGCAAGGAGAGCCAGGACGATGGCAAGTGCGGATGTTTTTTTCATACGTCTTCCGTCGAGAATACTTTTCGTCCATTATTATTAGCAAAGAGCGATATAGCTCAATATCCTTTAGACGGGAAACCTACTCCGAGCGTTTGGTGCGCCGAGGGGCGTCCTGGTCGCGTCAAACGCAGGATGATCCGTCTTGATCAAACCCAAAAAAAGAAACATAAGGATGCCATGTTTACAATTCGTTTCTTACCTCTTCTTGTGGCATTAGGTCTCCCCAGTTATTGCCTTGCCCAGACATCCGCCCTGGCCGACCGGCAGGCCATCTACAGCGCCATGTCTTCATCCACGCAGACGAGTTCTGTCTCCACCGTGGACAGCCTGAAGTCGCTCGTTCCCCAGTATGGCAACTGGTGCGGCTTCCAGACCACATCGTCGAATGCCGCCCCCATCGACTGCCTGGACGCCGCCTGCATGGAGCACGATCTCTCACCTGGCTATTCCACGTCCAACCCCACCCTGGCCCAGGTGGTCCAGGCTGACCGGCAGTTCATAGGCAATCTTACTTTCTCCCAAGCCTCCACGCCATCGGGAGAACTCTACCGCAACATGGCCATTCAGATATTCGAAGCCAAGACCACATACGAGCAGGCCAACTCCACGACGCTCGTCACCCCCTGCAAGGATTGCCTCTCTCAGCCCTGACGGTTTGTCCGGTCTCTCGGAGTGCAAGGGCGCGTCCATTGCGACGTGTTGCGGCAAAATGCAAAAGTTTTTTTGGAATGAGCGGTTACAGGGCATGGCCCTGATATTGTTCCCCAAAACAGGCTACCATTCTCATATCGCATGCAACCGGTGCCCGGCGCGAGGGTGCCCGCCCGAAAAAACACCGTCTGAAGCGTTGTCGTCACAGTACTTTCGCTTGCCAGCGGAACCTTCGGGCCGTATGGAGGGGCCTCCCAAAAATTCCGGAGATCAATCCTTATGAACATGTCTTCCAACGACAGCATCCGTAATATTGCCATCATCGCCCACGTCGACCACGGCAAGACCACCCTGGTGGACGCAATGTTCCGCCAGAGCGGCACCTTCCGCGAGAACCAGGAAGTGGACGACCGTGTCATGGACTCCATGGACCTGGAGCGCGAGCGCGGCATCACCATCGCCGCCAAGAACTGCGCCGTGTCCTGGAAGGGCGTGAAGATAAACATCATCGACACCCCCGGCCACGCCGACTTCGGCGGCGAGGTTGAACGCTCAATGGTCATGGCCGACGGCGCGATCCTTTTGGTGGACTCCTCCGAGGGCCCGCTGCCCCAGACCCGCTTCGTGCTGAAAAAGGCCCTGGAGCGCGGCCTGTCCATCATGGTGGTGGTCAACAAGATCGACCGCAAGGACGCCCGCCCCCAGGAAGTGCTGGACGAGGTCTACGACCTCTTCATCGACCTGGACGCCAACGAGGACCAGCTGGACTTCCCCGTGCTCTACGCCATCGGGCGCGAGGGCATGGCCAAGACCAGCCTGGAAGGCGAAGGCACGGACCTGACCCCGCTCTTCGACGCCATTTTGGAGCACATTCCCGCCCCGCGTTACGACGCCACCGCCCCCTTCCAGATGCTGGTGGCCGACCTTGGCTATTCCGACTTTTTGGGGCGCCTGGCCATCGGCCGGGTCATGAACGGCGTGGCCCATCAGAACGAGACCCTGGTGTGCATCGGCGAGGGAGGCGACGTGAAGCAGCTGCGCGTCACCCGCTTGCAGACCTACAAGGGGCCGAGCCTCGTGGAAGCCACCGAGGCCACCCCGGGCGACACCATCGTTCTTTCCGGCATCGAGGACGTGAAGATCGGCGACACCATCTGCACCTCCTCCGCCCCCAAGGCCCTGCCGCGCATCACCGTGGACGAGCCCACGGTGTCCATGAAGTTCGCCATCAACACCTCGCCCATGGCCGGGCGCGAGGGCAAGCTCGTGCAGTCGCGCAAGATTCTCGAGCGCCTGGAGCGCGAGTGCCTGTCCAACGTGGCCATCAAGGTGGAACAGAGCGAAGACAAGGACAGCTTCATCGTCAAGGGCCGGGGCGAGTTCCAGATGGCCATCCTGATCGAAACCATGCGCCGCGAAGGGTTTGAGCTGTCCGTCAGCCGCCCCGAGGTCATCTACAAGGAAAAGAACGGCAAGCGCCTGGAGCCCATCGAGAGTGTGTTCGTGGACTGCGAGGAAACCTTCCTGGGCGTGGTCACGGAAAAGCTTTCCATCCGCAAGGGCCGTATGGTGAATCTTGTGAACCACGGCAAGGGCCGGGTGCGCATGGAGTTCTCGGTGCCCTCTCGTGGGTTGATCGGCTATCGCGACGAATTTTTGACCGACACCAAGGGCACGGGCATCATGAACTCGCTTTTGGAGGGGTATGAACCCTACCGGGGCGATTTCCCCACCCGTTTCACCGGCTCCCTGGTGGCCGACCGAACCGGCGTGGGCGTGGCCTACGGCCTGTTCCACCTGGAACCGCGCGGCGAGATGTTCATCACCGCGGGCGACCCGGTGTACGAGGGAATGATCGTTGGCGAGCACAACCGCGACAACGACCTGGACATCAACCCCTGCAAGGAAAAGAAGCTCACCAACATGCGCGCCTCGGGCAAGGACGAGAACTGCGTGCTCACACCCATCCGCCCCATGACCTTGGAGCGGGCCATCCACTTCGTGCGGGACGACGAACTGGTGGAGGTGACGCCCCTGTCCATCCGGCTTCGCAAGGCGGAACTGTCCGCTGGCAAGCGCCATCTTCTCCACGGGCAGAGAAAGAAAGAAAAAGCCAGCTAGTTGACGTTGACCTTCTGAAGGCGCATGGAGTGGGACATCCAATACTTAGGAGGTTCAGCCATGCGCCTTCTTGTTTTGTTTCTCGTTGTAGTGGCATTGGCTCTGGCTGGGGCCGCGCAAGCTCAGACCGTCGCTTTCCAATCCGGCTCAACCCAGACCACATCAACCCAGTCTGCCACCACCCAGTCAGCCACGGTCCAGCAAACATCTGTTCAGCCCACGGTGACAGCCACCCCGGTCATAGACGGGGCCACCTACCAGACGGTCAATCCGGTCACCTACTTCAAGACAGCGACCGGACTTTTGGTGGTGCTCTCGCCAGCGGCGCTCTCTGGAACCGGTTCCCTGAGGGGACAGACCGAAGGGCTTACTCTGGAAATCCCCGACTCCTTAATCAATCAGCTGTTTTTTTAGGAGGCGCGCCATGAAGACTTTCATCGCTCTGCTTGTTCTGGGCATGCTGGCATGCCCGGCCTTCGCCGCTCCCATAGGAACCCAGACCTCCCAATCAGTCACCTTGAGCGCCACGGTTGACGGCTTCTCCTACCGGGTGAACTCCAGCATGATCCTGACTCGCGTAGCCCAGGGCATGTCCGTGTCCATCGGACCGGCCAATCTGTTTTCTGTTTCGCAACCAGCCGGGCCGGAAAACAACGCGGGCTTTTCGGAAACCTTCATCATACCCATGTCGGTGATCGACTCTTTCTATTGATGCTCAAGCACGCTTTACTCTCTTTGGCTGTTTTGTTGGCGGCATGCCCCTGCTTCGGAGCGGACCTCACGGCCAGGGCCGACCAGCTCCTGGGCATTCCCTACCGCCCGGACGGCGTGCGCGACGAGACCGGTCGCTGGACCCTGTTCGAGCATCCGGAGCAGAGCTTCGCCACCCCAGGGCTCAACTGCTCCGGGCTGGACTACGCGCTGATGCGCCTCATCGCCCCGGTCACGTCCACCATCCGCCAGGCCGCCCGGGACAGGCAGGGCGACTCGGGCCCAGGCGCTGCCATGGGCCAGGACTGGGATTTCGGGTTCGATTTGATACTGAACCTCTCCGAGGGAATGCCCCGGCGTTGGCTTTTGCCCGAATCCACGTCCGTGTCCGGCCAGGAGAGCGGTAAAACCATGCTTGGATTCTTGACGTCCGACCAGGCCGCCTGGAAAAAGGCCTTCTCCCAGATCGGTCCCAACCAGGCCTGTCTGGTGAGCTTCAGCCAGACAGGGCGCCGCAAGGGCTACACCCTGCAGCACTACCATGTGGGAGTCATCCTCGCGGATGCGTCGGGAGGGCGCTGGCTGTATCAGGCCACGCCCAAATCCGGGACGCACAAGCTCAACCTGGCGGACCCCTCGGGAATGAACCGGTTTCTCATGTTTTTTTCCGGGGCGGACAAGCGAGCCCTGCTTCTAAACGTCACCTTGCCATCCGGGCTTTGACCGCGCCACTCGCCGGCCAGCGGAGTAATCCATAGACAACCCTTTGGGATCGCTCCGCCCAAGGCGGGAGCTTGCATTCCCGTTTGTCCGGAAAACCCGTCCTGCCTGGGCTAGCCCGAAGTTGCCCCCCGGGCTCAAACAGGCTACACCCCTGGCCCACCTCATTTCCCCTCAAGGAGCAGCGCATGGGCAAGGAAAACATGACCCTGGAGAAGATCCAGACTCAGCCCGAATTCGACATGGAATACTACATGGAGATCAGCGGGCTCATGCGCATCGAGCAGGAGCTGGCCGAATGCCTGGAGAAGTACTGGTTCAAGTGGCAGGACGAGCTCAAAGCCTACAAGATGGAGCCCACCAAGAAGGACGCGGACGACGGCTTCCTGCTGGTCTACCTGGACACGGACACCGAAGCCGAAGTGCAGCGTGCCTTTGAGGAGAACAGCCACCACGGCTTCGCCTACCATCATCTGGCCATCACCCTGGTGATGTGCGCGGCCCAGAGCGTGATGCCCGAACTCATCGGCGGGTGCATGCCCACCCCAACTCCCACCCGGGAAGCCAGGAAAAAGTTTAAGAAGCTGGGGCTCGAATGGGACGAGAAGGGCACCATAAACCGCACCTACATCGTTCTCACCCCCTATCCCTACAAGGGCGGCTGCGAAGTCTGCCATTCCTGCGACACCTGTCCCTCCAGCCAGGCGCGCGAGATAGGGCGGGTGGAAGAATAACGCTTCTCAATGAGTCGACCTGTACGGCCCTGGAACTCCAAGTTCCGGGGCCTTTTCTTTTGGTCTCAGTCGGTGATGGATGACTATCGTATAGGCTGCGGCTATGGTTCCGATATCTGTTGACGATAACAAACGATTTGTCCTTTGCCGTACTTTGTTTTTCATTTCCCAGAAGCGGACACTCGAAACCGAGCCAGGGGCCTATGACCGAATCCTACCCTGAACATTGGGTTTTCGACGATGAATTCGACAGCGGGGATGAGTCCTGCGGCCGGGTCATCATCAACCTGCATTCCTATGTGAAGCCTTTGGCCCCGGGGACAAGGCTCATGCTCATTTCCAAGGATCCCGCCGCTCCCGTGGAGTTTCCCGCATGGTGCCGCATGACCCGCAACACGCTTCTTGATCGCGCGCACCCGTTCTACCTGATTGAACTAAAACCCGAACAGAAGGAGAGGGAACATGGCTGAGAAGTTCTGCGTCACCATCACCCATTGCCGCACGGACGGCGACAAGGCCACGCTGGGCTTCGTTGTGGCCAATGCCGCACTGGGAAGCGATAAGGACACCATGGTATTTCTCTCCACCGACGGCGTGTACTGCGCCGTGAAGGGCGAGGCGGAGAAGATCGATGAAGGCGCGCCGTTCGCACCCCTCAAGGAACTCATCGGAAAGTTCGTGAACGCTGGAGGAAAGGTGTTCGTGTGCACCCCATGCCTCAAGAAGCGCGGGCTTTCCGAGGCGGACCTCATCGATGGGGCCACGCCCGCTGGCGGAGCCGTGCTGGTGGAGTGGCTGTGCTCGGGTTCGCCCTGCGTTGCCTACTAGTCCGGTATGTTTGGCTCATGTGTCTCTCGCCGGACTCGGCGGGCCAATGACTCGACTGTCCCCATGTGAAGAAGGCCATGCCTCATGTCCACATCTGCGAGTAATGAATTAGCCCTCCTCGCTCCAAGCCGCATCTTTGACGGAGGCGATCTGGACTGCGGCTCCGGGCTGGCCCTTCTCATCAGGGAACACATGCTGAAAGTGCCTCCCGGAGAGGTGCTGGAAATGATAAGCCGCGAACCCACCGTGGCCGACGATCTTCCTCCCTGGTGCAGGCTTTCCGGGCACGATTTCCTGGGGAGCCTTCCCGGGGACACGGGCGTTCGCTACTTCCTGCGCCGTGGCGACAATGCCTCGCCAGAGGCTTCGGAAGAGTCCGAGCGCCGCGCCCTGGAAGAGGACAAGGCCCGGGCCAGGCAATACGAATGGCGGCTTCGGGTCCGGGCCGGGGAAAACCAGACCAGCACTGTCTACTGCCGAAATTTCTCCTGGAAGCTGGGGCAACCGGCCAGTTTCGAGGAGCGCGACCGAAACCCCTGCGCGGTGGAAGGGTTGTTGGGCGCTCTGGGAGCCGCATTGGCCACGGGCTATGCCACCGAGTGTTCGCGGGACTCCCTGGAGATGGATGACATCGAGATCACCGTGAAAGGACGCCTGAACAACATCCTGGCTCATCTGGGCATGGAAGAGGGCGATCCCTCCTTCAGCGCCATTGAGGTCCGCTGCTTCGCCTCCACGCTGGACGATGAGAAAAAAGCCAGAACCGCCTGGGAGCGAACGGTCGCCCGTTCTCCACTCGCCGCCACCTTGGCCAAAGCCGTGGAATTAAAAACCTCCTTCGCCATAGCATGACCGCATTCACCACCACCCAGGTCGGCAGCTGGCCCCGTTCCAAGGAGATGCTGCGCGCGTTGCGGGACCGGCGCACCGGGCGGATGGGCCGCGCCGAGTTCGGCCGCATCGCTGACGAAGAGGTCCGCCGCACGGTGCGCATTCAGGAAGAGGCCGGGTTGGACGTTGTGGTGGACGGAGAGCATCGCCGCGACAACTTTTATTCCTTCATCACGGACAAGGTGGATGGCACCAGGCTCATGTCCCTGGCCGAGATGCTCGATGAAATGGAGGACAAGTCCGGGTTTGAGGAAATGCTCACCACCTTGGATGTCCCCGCTTCGGCCATCCGCAACCCAACCTGCACGGGCAGGCTCGAGCGCAGAGAGCCCCTGGCCCTGGAGGACTTTCATTTCGTCAAGTCCATCACGGACAAGCCCGTGAAGATCACTCTGCCCGGGCCGTACCTGCTCACCCGGTCCATGTGGGTGAGCGCCTATACCAAGAAGGCCTACGCCAGCCAGCGTGAGATGGGTGACGCCGTGGTCCGGCTGTTACGCGAAGAGTTGAGCGACCTGGCCTTGGCGGGCTGCGAATTCGTGCAGTTCGATGAGCCTGTGCTCACCGAGGTGGTTTTAAGCGGGGAGTGCGGCCGACGAACCTTCATGTGAGCGACGCTCGCCACCCGCCGGGATGTGGGTGAAGAACTGGCCTACGCGGCGGAACTGATCAACAAGGTGATCGATGGTATTGACGGCCCCCGCATCGGCCTGCACGTCTGCCGGGGTAACTGGAGCACCAAGGAAGAGGTTCTTCTTACCGGAGACTATCGGCCCCTGCTGCCCGCCTTGGCTCACATGCGGGTGCGGCAGTTCGTTTTGGAGTATGCCACACCCAGGGCAGGTGAGATCGAAGTGGTGGGGCGGGCTTTGTCCGGACTGGTTCCGGGAACGGACACCCCGCGCGAGCTGGGCCTGGGAGTGGTCAATCCGCGCACCACGGAAGTGGAAACCCCGCAAGAGATCGTGTCTCGGGCTGAGTCCGCACTGCGGTTCTACAAACCGTCCCAGGTATTTTTGAACACGGATTGCGGCTTCGGCTGTTTCGCCAACAGATGCGTGAACGTGGAGAATGTTGCTGCGGCCAAGATAACAAGCATTGCCCAAGCGGCACGTATACTCCGTGATCGTTACGGCGCCTGAAAGAGAGCGGAAAAGGCTGCAACGCGTCTTTGTTTGGTTCTCGAAAAATGAAAGAGGGCCCCATGGGGCCCTCGAGAATGCTGTAAGAAGCGATAGCTTAGGACTGGGTGGTCGCGGGCTTCTTGGACTTCTTCTTCTTTTTGGCCATCTGCTCGGTGTAGGAGCCCTTGTCGGAGGTGTCCTTGGTGGGGAAGGCGAAGGCAACGGAGCTCATCAGGAAGCAGGAAACAATGGCGAGAATAACAGCCTTTTTCATCTCAATTCTCCTTGGGTTGTCGACCATGTTGGAATCGTCTTTAAAACACTGCCAAACAGCCGTTCACAGTGACGTTCGCGGCCATTTCGCGCTGCACCTCTGCTACGTGTCTCTGCATTACAGGTTCCTTTCCTTCAGGTTACAGAATTGAAAGGGTTTCGGCCCGTTACCGCGTTGACAGCATCCACCCTCGGGACTATCTCCTGCAAAGCATGCGAATACTCCTGGTCGAGGACGACCCGAAAATTTCGGCATTCATTGCCCAGGGCCTCAAGCAAAACGGCTTCGCTGTGGACCAGTGCGACGACGGCCAGGACGGGCTGCACATGGCCTTGAACGAGTCCTATTCAGCGGCGGTGGTCGATGTGATGCTGCCCGGCCTTGATGGGCTTAAGCTCATTGAGGAGATGCGCAAGAACTCCGTCAACACCCCGGTGATCATTCTCTCGGCCAAGCACTCCGTGGACGACCGGGTCAAAGGCCTGCAAACCGGCGGGGACGACTACCTGGCCAAGCCGTTTTCGTTTGCCGAGCTTTTGGCCAGGCTTCAGGCCCTTATCCGCAGGTCCACCAGTTCCGCCGAAACAACACACATTTCCGTCGGCGGGCTCTCCATGAATCTGCTCACCCGCGAGGTTTACCGGGACGAGACGCCCATAAACCTCCAGCCCAGGGAATTCGCCCTGCTGGAATTCTTCATGCGAAACCCGGGCAAGGTGCTTTCCAAAACCATGATCATGGAGCATGTCTGGAATTACCATTTCGACCCCCAGACCAACGTGGTGGACGTGCTGGTTTGCCGCCTGCGCAACAAGATAGACCGGGATTTCGAACCCAAGATTCTCTCCACCCTGAGGGGGGTCGGCTATGTCCTCAAGCCTCCTCGGCAGGATTAGACGCAGTACCACCTTTCGTCTCACCGCCAGTTACGCCTTTCTCTACATCGTCAGTTCACTTTTTCTTTTCACCATCGCCTATGTGCTGCTGGCCAATGTGGTGCGTACCCAGGACCAGAAGCTTCTAACGGAAAAACTAAACGAGTATAGCTATATAGAGCGGACAAAGGGCCTCGGTGCGCTCATAGAGTTCATCCGGCGCGATACCGAGGAGTACCAGGAGCCCGACTATTTCGTGCGCATACTGGATTCTTCCAAGCGGGAGCTTCTTACCATCGCCCCTTCCGGGTGGGATGCCGTGCCCAAGGAACAATTGGATGCGCGGGCCTGGGAAGGCACCAGCTGGCATTTGTGGGAGCAGCCCGGGGCCGGGGGCGGAGTCTACGATTTTTCGTCCCGAAAGCTGGGCAGCGGGGTCATTATCGTGGGGGGCGACGCCAAGCAGCGCGAGGAGCTTCTCGCCGAATTCAAGCGGATCTTTGCGGGAATAACCTTCACGGTGATATTTATTGGCGTGGTGGTGGGAGCTGTCCTGGCCAACCGCTCCCTGGCTCCCATCCGGGACCTCATAGGCACTGTGACCTCCATCGGCCGGGGCAGCATGGAGGCCAGAGTGCCGACCCGGGGCTCCGGAGACGAGCTGGACGAGTTGGCCAGCCTCTTCAACTCCATGCTGGAGCGCATCTCCACGCTCATCCAGGGCATGCGCGACGCCTTGGACAACGTGGCCCACGATCTGCGCACGCCCCTGACCAGGGCCAAGGCCGTGGTGGAGACGGCGTTGCAGTCGAATCTGTCGGAGCGGGGCCTGCGCGAAGCGCTCATGGACATCGCCGAGGAGAACGAGCGTATCCGCACCACCCTGACCACGCTCATGGACATCTCCGAGGCCGAGACGGGCACCATGCACCTGGCCATCGAACGGGTGGACATGGCCGGCCTCATCGAGGAGAGCGTGGAAATCTACGAATATCTGGCCCAGGAAAAGGGGATCATACTGGTTTCGGACTCGTTCCCGGGCCTTTACGCCATGGCAGATGCCGGAAGGGTGCGCCAGGTGCTGGCCAATCTTCTGGACAACGCGCTCAAATACTCCAAGCCGGGCGGGCAGGTGTATGTGCAGGGATGGCTGGAGGAAG
Source organism: Desulfovibrio sp. (assembly GCA_016208105.1). Classification (NCBI taxonomy): domain Bacteria; kingdom Pseudomonadati; phylum Thermodesulfobacteriota; class Desulfovibrionia; order Desulfovibrionales; family Desulfovibrionaceae; genus Desulfovibrio; species Desulfovibrio sp. The sequence continues at coordinate 96,443 of JACQYS010000009.1, read as the reverse complement.
GGAAGGTGCGCGTCATGGTGCGCGACGAGGGCGAAGGAATACCGGAGGAGGACATCCCGCGTATTTTCGAACGCCTCTATCGCGGCGACAAGAGCCGCTCCCACAGGGGGTTAGGGCTTGGCTTGTCTTTGGTGCGGGCCGTGCTCAAGGCCCACGGCGGAAATATAACGGTGAAAAGCAGGGTGGGGCGGGGGAGCGACTTCGTGTTCAGTCTTCCGGCAGCGTGAGACGGCCCCGGCGGTACATGCCCCGATGTCTATGACAGAGTCCGAACGTCCCTATTGAAACATCGGCCCCTTGGGCCAGTGCTCGCTTCTTTCCTTATAAACCTTTTCCAGCTTGGCGTACTCTTTTCGCTCTTCCTCGGTCTTGGAATAGTTCTTGGCCTTTTCCATCTGGTGTTTGCTCTGGCGTGGATCGTTGGCGTACACCGCCGCATAGGCCAGATTGAGATAGGCATGGAACATGTCGCCCGCTTCACCGTAGATGCGCCCCAACTGCTGGCGCACTTCAGAAGATTCGGGAGCGAAGCTGGAAACCCTTCGCATAAGATTCAAGGATTCGTTGAAGCGGCGTTCCTGCGCCAGGATCAGGGCGTATTCGGCGTTGGCCACCATGTCTTTGGGGTTGGCTTCCACGGCCGCCTTCAGCACTGTGCCGGCCCGGTCGAAATCACGCACCTTCAAAAAGAAGCGCCCAGCCTCGCGCAGCCACAGCGCGTCCCTGCCGTTTTCCTTCAGGGCGTCCTCGAAAGCCTGCCTGGCCTTGGCGTTGTCGTTGGTGCGCCCCAGGGCCATGGCCAGCCCCAGACGGTCCAGAGGCGTCATGGCCGTACCCTTTTTGCCATAGTAGGCGATGACCGCGGCCGGGTCGCCGTAGCGGGCCCGGATGATGGTCTGGACCCTGAGGAAGCGGTCGTCCCGGTCCGGGCGGGAGGCAATGTCCTTGGGCATGCGGCTGACACGCTCTGTCAGGTAGCCGATGCGTTCGTTGATGTCCGGGTGGGTGGACAGGTAGGCCGGAATGGAACCGTAGCCCTTGAAAATCTTCATGCGCTGCATGACGTCGAAGGCCTGAGGCAGGCCTCTCGGCGGGTATCCGGCCGCAGTAAGGTAGTTCATGCCCACCTCATCCGCCTCGCGTTCGTCGTCGCGGGAATAGTTGAGCATGGTCTGAGTCGCCGCGGCCTGTGAACCGACCATCACGGCGGCCGCAGCGTCCCGCTGTCCAGTTGCCGCGCCCAGGGCGAATCCCGCCAAAGCCCCCAAGATGGCTGCAATGTTCAGCATGCTGCCCTGCTCGACGCGCTTGGCTATGTGGCGCTGGGTCACGTGGGCCAGTTCGTGCCCCAGCACCCCGGCCACTTCGGATTCGTGGTTCATGTTGAGGATGAGCCCGGTGAACACGAACACGTATCCGGCCGGGGCGGCAAAGGCGTTTATGGCATTGTCCTTGACCACCGCCACCGAGAACCTGAACGGCTGGGGGGGCATCTGCTTGCCAAGGCGTTCCACGATGTCGCGCACGTACTCCACCACTTCCGAGTCCTCGATCATGGGGAGCTTGGAGCGGATCAGCACATTGAACTTGTCGCCCAGTTCCTTTTCTTCCTTGATGCCGAAGTTGAACATGCTGGCCCTGGCCGGTGTCACGGCCAGCGGAGCGGGAAGAACCATCACCAGGGCCATCACCAGGGCCAGGGCGCGCGGGAACAGGCTTTCCAGACGATGTGAGCGTCGCTGCATGAGTGTGTTTATAAATCCTTTGGGTGCGTTGGCAACCGGAGAATCAGGGCGGCTCCAGAGGGTTAGCCGTCATGCAGGCCAAAAAGGTTACAACCGTCCCTGGCAATGTGTTGCGCGATCATTCGCTGGAGTCATCGAGTCAGGATTTGCGCTTCGAGAACCGATAGCCTTGAGTGATTCTTATGGCCGACCACGGTTGGCTTCAGTACGCTTGGAAAATAAAAAGAGGCGCCGGATCGGCGCCTCTTTGGTTGCTCGAAAAAAGGGACCGCCTAGCGGTTCATCATGTCCAAAAATTCCTTGTTGCTCTTGGTGCCGCGCATCTTGTCCAGGAGGAACTCCATGGAGTCGATGGGGCTCATGGGAGCCAGGAACTTGCGCAGTATCCAGACGCGGTTCAACTGTTCCTCGGGCAGGAGCAGCTCTTCCTTGCGGGTTCCGGAACGGTTGATGTCGATGGCGGGGTAGATGCGTTTTTCGGAGAGGTGGCGGTCCAGGTAGAGTTCCATGTTGCCGGTGCCCTTGAACTCTTCGAAGATCACCTCGTCCATGCGCGAGCCGGTGTCGATGAGAGCGGTGGCCATTATGGTCAGAGAACCGCCTTCCTCGATGTTGCGGGCGGCGCCGAAGAAGCGTTTGGGCCGTTGCAGGGCGTTGGCGTCCAGGCCGCCTGAGAGCACGCGTCCCGATGACGGGGTCACGGCGTTGTAGGCCCGGCCCAGGCGGGTGATGGAGTCCAGAAGAACCACCACGTCGCGTTTGCGCTCCACCAGGCGTTTGGCCTTTTCCATGACCATCTCGGCCACCTGCACGTGGCGCTGCGGCGGTTCGTCAAAGGTGGAGCTGACCACCTCGGCCTTGACCGTGCGCTCCATGTCCGTGACTTCCTCGGGTCGCTCGTCGATGAGCAGCACGATCAGGTAGACGTCGGGGTTGTTGGCGTTGATGGAGTTGGCGATGGTCTGGAGCAGCATGGTTTTGCCGGTGCGGGGCGGGGCCACGATGAGGCCGCGTTGCCCGTGACCGATGGGGGCCAGCAGATCGATAACGCGCGAAGAATAGTTCTTGTCCCCGTTCTCCATGACTAGGCGGCGGTCCGGGTAGAGCGGGGTGAGGTTGTCGAAAAGAACGATGTTTTTTGATGCCTCGGGAGGCTGGAATCCGATCTCGGAGACGCGAAGCAGGGCGAAATAGCGCTCTCCCTCTTTGGGGGGCCTGATTTGACCCGAGATCACGTCGCCTTTGCGCAGGCCGAAGCGCCTGATCTGGGAGGGGGAAACATAGATGTCGTCGGGGCCAGGCATGTAGCTGTACATGGGGGAGCGCAGAAAGCCGAAGCCGTCGGGCAGGATTTCCAGCACACCCTCGCCGAAGATGGAGCCGTTTTGAGAGGCGCAGTTCTGCAGGATGCCGAAAATGAGCTCCTGCTTGCGCATGCCGCTTGGGTTCTCAACGTTGAATTGGACGGCCAATTCCATGAGTTCGGGCATGCTTTTGAGCTTTAAGTCGGAGAGATTCATCGAGGACTCCGTGAGGATGTTGACAAAGGCTGGAGGTTGTCCGCCTAGGCAGCCGGCCCGGCGGGGGAAGATGGTGCGTCAGTAATGTCGACGCAGCGGCGTATTGGTACAGTCTCGGACATAGCAACTCGCTTTAATGCGAGAGGATTCACCTTGTTGAGGGGGTTGCTCGTGCCTGCGACAACCGAAACGAGCGTAATTGCGTGCCGCCTAATGGGGGTCAACCCTGGACCGTCGCAGATTCAACGCAACAATCTTGGCTTGCATGGCATGCCGCAAAGTCGTTTCGAAGGCATTCTATCTTCAACGCTTTGCAGGAAGCTTGTTGCGACGTGCGGTGTGATTGTATTAACGGCTTGCCCAAGGGCTCCATATATCATTTTGAAGAGGTGTCAAGAGCGGCTTGGGCGAGACTGCTAAAATGGTTGCGAGGACCCGTTATTCAGGCGTCTTGGGTTTTATGACGTCCTCGAACAGCGTGTTAATATCGCCTTTGACTTCATCCTGCGGAACGTCCAGGGCGTGGGCGACTTCCAGGGTCAAAAGCCCGGTTGCCTGTTCCAGCAGGCGGCGTTCACCAAAGGAAAGTTCTTTTCCCCCGCCGATGAGAAGCAGTTCCTTGAGCACATAGGCCACGTCAGCCAGATTGCCGCTTTTGAGCTTTTCGGAATATTCGCGGTAGCGGCGGTTCCAGTTCTGTCCGGTGTAGCCGGTAAAGGTGGAACGGTCCTTGAGCGATTCCATGATCGCCTGGGCTTCACTGGCCGGGCAAACATGGCGCAGACCAACGTTGGGAGCGTTCTTGACTGGAACCATGAGCGTCACATTGTTGGTCAGGATGCGAACGATATAGAAATCCACCGCCTGTCCGCCTACGGTCTGGGATTCGATGCGCTCGACCTTGCCCACACCCTGGGCTGGATAAACGACCAACTCGTCCAAAGAAAACACTTGGGCGATACTCCTTAATGTGACAGCGGCCAGGGGGAACGCGGTGGATATGCCCTGTCCGGCGGGAACGGTCTTGAACCGTCGGCCCGGCGGGTGATGGGCCGCGCGCTGGCGGGGACGCAAAACAGCACGGTTTAATCATTACCTCAAGTGGCATAAAGAGTCTAGCCCGACTCCTCCGGGGAAGGCTCCGCGCTGAACTGTCCAGCCTCGCGCATGGCGTCCGATAATCCTTGATTCAGGTAGAGCCGAAGCGCGGCCACGGCGGCTGGAAGGACTTTTTCAGCTATCACGCGTTCACCAGGCAGGAACGCATTGAGAACCCAGGAAGAAACATCAATTCTTCCTTGAGGGCGGCCAATTCCAAGCCTCAGCCGCACGAAATCCTGGGAGCCTGTTTCTGCCACGATGGACTTGAGCCCGTTGTGGCCGGCCAATCCTCCTCCCTTTTTCATGCGCATGCGCCCGAGCGGAAGGTCCAACTCGTCATGGACCACCACAAGGTCTTCAACGGAAAGCTTGTAGTAGTTCAGTGCATGGGCAATGGCCCGTCCCGACAGGTTCATGAAGGTCATGGGCTTTATGACCAGCACTTCCCCGTCGATGCCCGGCAGGCGCAGGTTGTACAAGTCCGCGTCCTTGCCCATGGAGAGCTGGCGCATGGACCCGGCATCAAGAAGCGCGTCGACCGCCATGAACCCGAAGTTGTGGCGGGTCTTCTCGTACTTGGGGCCGGGATTGCCCAGGCCGGCTATGAGGGTATGCGGGGGCATGGCGCGCCTTAAAAGTCATGGCCGGGGCCGCCTCCTGGCGGCCCCGGCCATGGGGCGAATCGTTTTGGGCGGAGTTATTTCGCCGCGGCAGCGGCCTCGCCTTCTTCCTCGGCCTCGTCAGCCGGGTTGATGACGCCAACCAGTGCGAAGTTCTGTTCGAACACGGCCTTGACCCCTTCGGGCATGACCAGGTCCTTGGCGCTGATGTGCTGGTTGAGGCCGAGCTCGGTCACGTCGATGACGATCCTGTCGGGGATGGCGGCGGGCAGGCAGACGACCTCAATGGACTCGCGGTAGATTTCAAGCTTGCCGCCCACGGTGACGCCCTTGGCCTTTCCGGTGACCACCAGGGCCACATGAACGTGAATGGGCTTCTTGGGGTCGATGCCGTAGAAATCCACATGGCTAACCTGGTTTTTCCAGGGATGGGCCTGGACTTCCCAGATAAGGCTGGGATGGGTCTCGGTCTTGCCGTCCTTCTCTATGATGAGATCGAACACACGCGACGAGCCGACTTTCTGGTACACCTTGCGGAAAGGCAGATCAGCAACGACCACGGGGATATTGAGGCCCTTGTCGTCGTAGTAAATACCGGGGACCATCTTTTCTACGCGCAGGCGGCGGTTGTGGCCTTTGCCTTTTTCGGCACGAGTCTGCACGGTGAGGCTCATTTGTTCCTTCATGGGATATCTCCTTGTTCCGCCGGACGGCGATGCTAGCTTGTCTTGTTGAAAAGGACGCTCACCGAGGACTCGGTGTGTATGTTGTGGATGGCCTTGGCCAGAAGACCAGCCACGGAGAGGACCTTGATCTTGCCGCAGGCCAGAGCCTCGGGAGTCAAGGGAATGGTATTCGTGACCACCACCTGGGAGAAGGGCGAACCGCACAAGCGCTCGATGGCCGGGCCGGAAAGCACCGGGTGGGTGACGCAGGCCATCACGTCCTTGGCGCCGTTCTCCAAAAGAACATGGGCGCCCTGGACCATGGTTCCGGCGGTGTCGATCATGTCGTCCACCAGGATGCAGGTCTTGCCTTCCACGTTGCCGATGACGTGCATGGCCTTGGCCTGGTTGGGGGCGTCGCGCCGCTTGTCCACGATGGCCAAGCCGCAGCCCAGCCGCTTGGCGAAGCTCCTGGCGCGTTCCACGCCGCCGGCGTCCGGAGAAACCACGGTAAGGTCACCGGAAACGTACTCGCCCACATACTCGGCCAGAAGTCCTGATGAAAAGAGATTGTCCACCGGGACGTTGAAAAACCCCTGAATCTGGCCGGCGTGAAGGTCCACGGTCAAGAGCCGGTGCATGCCCGCCACCTGGAGAAAGTCGGCCACGAGCTTGGCGCTGATCGGGGCGCGGGGGACCACCTTCCTGTCCTGGCGGGAGTACCCGTAGTAAGGGACCACCGCAGTGACCCGGGAGGCGCTGGCGCGTTTCAAGGCGTCCAGGATGAGGCAGAGCTCCATGAGATTGAAATTGACCGGCTTGCACGTGGGCTGAACCACGAACACATCCGAACCCCGGACGTTGGCGCCGATCTCGACCCTGATCTCGCCGTCCGAGAACTGGCTGACCATGGAGGGCAGGAGAGTGCATCCCAGATGGTCGCAGATGGCCCTGGCCAACTCGGGGTTGGCGTTGCCGGTGATGATCTTCAAATCCCCGTGGGTTGCCATATGTGTCCCTATGAAAAAAATGGCTGGGGAGGAAGGACTTGAACCCTCGAATGCGGGGACCAAAACCCCGTGCCTTACCGCTTGGCGACTCCCCAACAGCGATGCCGTTACAAAAGGGCGGAAAAGACCGCAACCTCCGGCTCGTCAAGTGCCGAAGCGGCCGCATCCGCCCTGGCGGCGTCCCGGAAAATTCCGAACACCGCCGATCCCGAACCGCTCATGCAGGCCGAGGCGGCGCCCAGGCCGAGCAGGCGCTCCTTAAGGAGGCGCACTGCGGGATAAGCCTGGAAAACCACCCTTTCAAAGCAGTTTGCTATGAGCGTCCCGGAAACGCAAAAAGGTCGCATACTCGCAGGTGAAAGCCTTGTCAAGGGTTGGCTCGTGCTTAGAGCTGAGCCATGTTCCCGGGCCTGGTCCCAAGCCTTGTAGGCCCACGCGGTGTTCACCCTTACGGAAGGCACGCAGATCAGCATGGCGAGCCCTGAAAGAGAGCTGGCGGCCGCTTGCAGGACGTCTCCGATTCCGGTGGCCCAAGCCGGACTGTTCGAGAGAAAGAAAGGCACGTCGGCGCCGAGTCCCGCCGCCAGGGAACCAAGCTCGCCCGGGGAAAGCGCCAGTTCCTGAGCCTGGGCGTTCAACCAGCCGAGCAGGGCGGCAGCGTCCGCGCTTCCTCCGCCCAAACCCGCTCCAGAGGGGATCCCTTTTTCCAGGCGTGCCGTGAGCCCTGGCCTGAAGCCCGTCCTGGCCGCATAAGCCTCGTAGGCCTTGGCAACCAGGTTGGAGGGGCCTTGCAACGCCGTGTCCGAGCAGGTCAAAAACAATCCGTCAGATTCTTGCGAAAGCTCAAGCTCCAACGTGTCGTGCGGCTCGGGCACCGGGTAGAAGAGCGTCTCCAACTCGTGGTAGCCGTTCTCCCTGACCCCGGTGATGTCCAGGTACAGGTTGACCTTGCAGCCTATCCTCAGGGACTCGCTCATTTCTTCTCTGGCAAAGGCACCGTGCGGAACAGGTTCTGCTGCCCGCGCTTTATGAGAAGGAGGACCACGCCCTTCTTTCGGGCGTCCTGCTCCAGAATCTTGTTGAATTCAGCCACGCTGCTCACCGCTGTCTGGTTGACCTCCAGGATGACGTCACCTGGCTTGAGCTCGACTTCCTCGGCCGGCGACCCGGGGACAACCTCTGTCACCATCAGTCCTTTGCCGCCGCTGATTCCCAAAGCCTTGGCTTCTTCGGGTTTGAGAAGGCGCAGGCTGAGCCCAAGGTCGTTGCGAGCGGGAGTCTCTTCCTTGCCGCCGGGCTGCGATTTGGCCAGTTTTGTTCCGTCGCGCTGGCCCAGGGTGACGGCGAGCTTCACGCTCTTGCCCTTGCGCCATACGGTGAGTTCGGCCTTCTCTCCGGGCTTGATGGAGGCAATGGCCCGCAAGAGGCCGTTGGAATCCTTGACCGGCTTGCCGCCAACCTCGGTGACCACATCACCCACCAGCACTCCCGCCTTGGCCGCGGGATCGCCCTCCATGACAGTGGTGATGAGCGCTCCACTGGGCTCGGCCAGCCCCAGGGCCTTGGCCGTGTTCTCATCCACGTCCTGTATGGAAACGCCCAGCCAGCCGCGTTTCACTTCCTTCTGTTCGCGCAGGTCCGCAATGACAGTCCTGGCCATGCTGGAGGGGATGGCGAACCCGATGCCCTGACCCGAGGCGATGATGGCCGTGTTTATGCCCACGACCTTACCGTCCAGATTCAGAAGCGGGCCGCCGGAGTTGCCGGGATTGATGGAGGCGTCGGTCTGGATGAAGTTGTCAAAGGGGCCCGCCCCGATCACACGTCCCTTGGCGCTTACGATACCGGCGGTGACGGTGTTCTGGAGTCCGAAGGGATTGCCGATGGCCATCACCCAGGAGCCGACCTTCACGGCATCCGAATCGCCGAACTCAAGGAAAGGCAGGTCGCCGCCATTGTCGATCTTGACCACAGCCAGGTCCAGCTCCGGATCGCGCCCCACTACTTTCGCGCTTACGGGCTTTTCCTGGCCGCGCAGTTGTACTTTGATCTCGTCGGCCTCTTCAACAACATGGTTGTTGGTGACTATGTAGCCGTCCTTGGAAATGATGAAGCCAGACCCCATGGAACGCTGGCGGCGAGAAGGAGAATCATCCTTGAACTGACGCTCGAACTGCTCGAAGAATTCCTCGAACGGGCCGCTGCGGGGATGGTTCTTGAAGAACTCGCGCATCTGGTCCTGGCTTTTTACCGTGCGGGTGGTGCTCAAGTTGACCACCGCCGGACCGGCCTGGTCCACCAGCTCGGAAAAGTCGGGAAGGTTCACGCGGGCCTGGGCCGGGATGGCCAGGGAAAGGCAAAGGGCGATGCAGACGGCTGCGGTCAACCGGGACATGAAAAACTCCTGCGGCTCTTAAAGAGCCCGGGTGGCGTTGGAGAAAGCCACTATAATCCTCTGGTGGGGAATGTAAACTGGCAAGGGGCATGCCAACCCTAAAAAAAGGGAGGCCCCGAAAGGCCTCCCGCTTTCATTCTCGGAAAGGTGGGGCTACTTTTTGACCTCGCGCGGCTGGGTCATCTTTTCGGGTTTGAGCAGGTCGTCCAATTGGGCCTTGTTGAGCCAACCCTTCTCCAGAACCAGGTCGTACACGGATCTGCCGGTGGCGAGGGCCTCCTTGGCCACCGAGGAGGATTTGTCGTAGCCAAGCACCGGGTTCAGGGCGGTGACCAGGCCGATGCTGTTTTTCACCATGTCGGCCAGGCGGTCCTTGTTCACCACGATGCCCTTGATGCACTTCTCCGTGAGCACGGTGCAGCCGCGGCCCAGAAGACCAATGCCGTCGAGCAGGTCGTAGGCGATGATGGGTTCGGCCATGTTCAACTGCAGGCTGCCGACCTCGGCGGCCATGGTGATGGTCGTGTCGTATCCGGCGATCTGGTAAGCGATCTGGGTGAAGACTTCCGGTATGACCGGGTTGACCTTGCCGGGCATGATGGACGACCCGGGCTGGGTGGCCGGGAGCACGATCTCAAAGAAACCGGCCCTGGGGCCTGAGGAGAGCAGGCGCAGGTCGTTGCAGATCTTGGAAATCTGTATGGCGCTGCGCTTCAGGGCTCCGGAGGTTTCCATATACGTGCCTGCCTCGGAGGTCGCAGCCACCAGGTCGGACGCCAGGGTCCAGGGCATGCCGGTCACTTCAGCCAGCTTCTTGGTGACCAGGGCCGCGTACTGGGGATGGGTGTTGATGCCGGTGCCGATGGCGGTGGCGCCCATGCTGCTCTTGAGCAGCGCGGGCTGGACACTTTTGAGCTGGCGGATGGAGTCTGCCACTGTGTCGGCCCAGGCGTGGAATTCCTGACCCACGGTCATGGGCACGGCGTCCTGCATCTCGGTTCGGCCCATTTTGAGCACGGTCTTGTTTTCCTGCGCCTTCGCCTCCAGGGCCGCCTTGAGGTTCTCCATCGCCGCCAGGGTGGCCTTGAGCTCCAGAAGGGCGGCAAGCTTGATCGACACAGGATAGACGTCGTTGGTGGACTGGGAATTATTGACGTCGTCGTTGGGGTGGATGAACTTGTAATCGCCTTTCTGCTTGCCCATGAGTTCCAGGGCGCGGTTGGCGATGACCTCATTGGCGTTCATGTTGGTGGAGGTGCCGGCTCCGCCCTGGACCATGTCCACCGGAAACTGATCATGCAGCTTGCCGGCGATGATCTCGTCGCAGGCCGCGGCGATGAATTTGGCTTTTTCCTTGTCCAGCTCGCCCAGTTCCGCATTGGCCAGGGCTGCTGCCTTCTTTACGTAGGCGTGGGCCACGATAAGGCTGGGAAAATTCCTAAGTGTCCGGGTGTTGAAGGGAAAATTCTCGATGGCCTGGGCCGTGGCCACGCCATAATAGGCGGTGTTGGGGATGACCTTCTCGCCGATGGAGTTCTTTTCTGTTCGTGTGGCCGGGGCCGACTGGGCCAGTGCTGATCCGGACCATGCCACTGCCAAGGCACAGATGAGCCCGAAGGTTATCCAGATGCTTGAATTTTTTCGGGTAGCGTTCATATCTGCTCCTTTCTGGGTGGATAGGTTCGCTCGGAAGGGCGTCTCCGGGGCGAACCGGCTTTGTAAACAAGTGCTCCGAGACGATGAGAAAGTGACACATTTCAACGATAATTGACAGTTATATTGGACTTTTGTCTGGAAAAAATGTTGCGCTGCGCACAGCCTGCGATTGCAGGTACACGACGGCGGGTGTGGATATTCCAGGTGTCCCGGCGTGATATCCCTGGAGGATGTCTTAATACCACTGCCAGGCAGGGTGCGGGTGTTCCAGCGAGCGCTCCAAGGTGGCTTTGCAGAGCATATGATGATACAATCATTCCCAACCGCCGGCGTTGATGGCGGAAATCAAGCCAGAGGTGCAGACAACCATGATGAAAAACCTGATTCTTGCCATTGGCGCCATAATGCTGCTTGTTGCCGGGGCCGCATGTTCCAAGGTCGACTCCAAACCTGGGCGTTGGAACGCCGAAACCAGCTCCTGGAGCGCCACGGTAGTGGCGGTAAACCAGAAGACCAGATGGGTCACCCTCAAGAATGCCCAGGGGAAGGAATTCTCGTTCCATGTGCGCCAAGAGGTTGAGAATCTGGAGAAGGTTGCGCCTGGCGATATCGTGGATGTGGACGTGGTTGAATCCTATGCGGTGTATGTGCGCAAGTCCGAGGACTATCCGTATGTTCAGCAGAACTCTGTTGAGGAATTCGGAACCGAGGACGGCTTGCCCACCAAGACAGTGGTGGACACCATAGAAACCACTGCCTGGGTGACGGCTGTTAGTTACAACAACCGCACTCTTACCCTGAAGGATGCCTCAGGAAATACGTTCATGGTCCGCGTCCCAGAGACTGTGAAGAATTTCAGGTACATCAAGAAGGGGGACGAGATCGTCACCCGTTACACCCAGAACACGATATATTCGGTGCGTAAACCGTAGAAGCAAGCGCCCAGAGAGGAACACACTCCGATTGCGGCAGGATTACCGTGGCAGGTTTGTCCCAGGACCCGCAAGAAGGGCCAGCTTCTCGGAGTGGTGCGCCAGAAAGTGTTGACCGCAAGGGGCGGCTTGTCTATCTAGACCTTCCTTCGCGGGGTCCCGTAGCTCAGGTGGATAGAGCGGCCGCCTCCTAAGCGGCAGGCCACAAGTTCGAATCTTGTCGGGACCACCATAGAATTGAGCGGGTTACGGACGCTGTCCGTAACCCGTTATTCTTTGGAAAAGATTTTTACCCAACTCCAGCCCCGCGTTTTCTTTCATTGCCCTCTGCTGTAAGGCGGCGCGCGATTTGGCACTGATTTGCGCCGGATTCGGCACGCCGCCCCGTCAGGCTAACTCACAATTTTAACGCCGCCTCGGTCTTGCGGATTCTCTCCCCCGCGAGGGCGGCGTATTCGGCCGACAATTCCACCCCTGTGAAGCGCCTTCCTGTTTCCACGCAGGCAAGCGCCGTGGTTCCTCCTCCCATGAAAGGATCAAGCACGTTCGTTTCCTCGGGGACGACGGCTAAAAGGTCCTTCACCAGGGCAACAGGCTTGCCGGTGAGGTGGACCTTCTGGGCGGTGTTCACCGCGTGTTTGAACACGCCGGGGAAGCATTGGCGAGTGTGTATCTTCGCCTGCCCCTTTACGGCGTGAATCACGAACTCCGTATCACGCCGGAATGAACCGAGGTGAGGCCTGGCGCTGGGCTTGTGCCAAACGACGATACCCTTCCAGGCCCACCCGGCGGCCTGGATCGCGTCGGTCATGGCCGGGAGCTGCCGCCAATCCGAGAAAACAAGGCAGGGCGCTCCCGACTTGGCCAAGCGCCAACACTCCCCAAGCCAGAGCGTGGCCCACATAGTGAAGGAGCGTTGGTCCTTGAGGTCGCCCAGCATGGGCGGGTAGGTTCGTTTCGTCCCTGTGTTTTGGTACTTGGTGGCCGGATCGGCCTGGCGCGCCGCCTGATGGACGCCGCCGCTCGAATAAGGGGGGTCGGTGAGCACAGCGTCCACCGACCCTTCCGGAAGCTCCCTCAGAATCGAGAGAGCATCGCCATTGTACAGTATTCCGTTGTCAAAGACCTCGTGACGCATTCGAGAACTCCTCATGTCGGCCCTGGGGGCTCTGGTCGGGGTTCTCGACCCTCACGTGGTTTAATGTCTTGCAGCGTGGGCACTTGATTTCCAAGCTGACCACCTCACCCTTTGCCAAATAGCGTCCGCAAACTCCGCACTTAATCTCCGCCATTACAAACCTTTACAGGTTGCGCCGGAAGCTGCTAGCCCTCTAACGCCCGCGCGGGCTGGAGCGCGGCTTCGGCCGTGGCGGGTTGTTAACGCAACCCGTCGGTGGGGCGGTTGCCGCCGCCCTGCCGCTCCTCAATCAATTCTGCGCCGGTTCAAGAACCTTCGCTTTCTCGGGCGGACTGTCGAAAAATTCCACGCACTCCGCCCACGATATCGCGCGAGGCCTCGACCTGCGCGCTATGAAGTAGGATTATTTGCATGGTGCCTCCTAAACCCAGGCTGTGCCCATTTGGGGGAAGGTCTTGGTCACGACGCAACCGGCTCCGCCTGCGCCGCCGTCGGCAGTGCTGTAGCCGTCTCCGCCGGGGCCTCCCGCCGCTTGGATGGTTCCATTGTTTGTCAACGTTCCCCTGTAGATAATCGAAACGTGGCCGCCGCCGGAGCCGCCCCCTGCGGCCGTGCTGGCGCTTGAACCGCCGGGCATGCCATTGGCTTCGATCTTGCCGCCCGTTTCCACGATGATGTTGCCGTAGCAGATGATGACCAGCTTACCGCCGCATCCGTCTCCGCCGGGGGTGTCGGCAGCGTGGTAGCCTTTCGGGCCGCCAGGATTGCCCGCGCCACCACAACCATACATGGGGTTGGCGGTTGGGGAAGAGTCCCGCTCGCCGGGCTGTTGAACAGTCAGAGCTGAAATCGCTGTGGCTGGCGCGCCACCTCCGCCGGAACTTCCTGGGCCGGAAAAGCGCGAGGCGGGATGGCCCATCAAGCTCCAGTTGGAGCCGTAATCATGCACGCCGCCGCTACCAGCGCCGCCGGAATATGGACAACCTCGCCCAGCACGTCCGCGCATGCTCCACGCAGCAGACCAGACTCCTCCTGTTCCACCCGCACCTGGTGCGCCGTTCTTGCCAGCGCCTCCGGCTTTTCCGACAGGCTCGCCATTATATCCTCTCAGATTCGCCTCGTCGGGAATGCCACATCCTGCGGCCTCCAGAAGAATGGCTTCCCCAGGTTCCGCGATGGCGACATTGACGCCCAGCAGCCCGGCACCGTCCACTTCCCACAGCCCACGATCCCAAGGGGCGAAGCCGTACTTTTTGATGATGCCCAAGGCTTCGCGGTGGTGCATCACTTCCGAAGAGATGCTCACCTTGTTGGGGATGAGGAAGTCGATGAAAGGAAAACGCGGGTCATCGGCGCGGTCAACCCGCGCGCCTTTGCCGGTCATGTTGATGGAGGCGTTGTTCTTAACGGTGAGATTGCCCCGGACGATGATGGTCAACCCTTTGCATCTTTGCGTGGCAGTCAAGCTGCTGGGGGTGGTGCCGTCGCCAACGGTGAGGTTCTCGTAGAGGACCACCTTCTCGGGGCCGTCAAGGATCGTGGCGACCTTCTCGTGCCCGATGATCGTCGCATCCCCCCGTGACTGGTAGAAGCTGGCGATATTCGAGCCGAAGGCCAGCACATCGGCCCAAGGCTGGGGTCGCCGTGTGGGCGTGCTCTTCTCAGCAAAGACATTAATCATGAGCGCCCCCTAGAATTGGCCACCCTCGGCAACCAGGTAGATGGTTTTCTCGTTGGCCACGGGGGCCATGGCCCGGACTCGCAACTTGCCCAGGGAGGGGAAGCTCATGGCTTCGCTCTGGTTGATCTTGTCCAGCACATCCACGAAAGGTACGCCGCCGGAGCCAGCCCCTGCGGGGATGATCACTTCTTCAAGAGGGAAATCTTCCTCGCCGATTCTCCGGAAAAAACGAAGCGTGATCGGAGTCCCGTTGTCGCTGGAAGCTCGAATAACTCCAATCAGGCAGCCGCCCTCGGGGGATTCTATGAAATCCTTGATGTCCGTCAGGTCGGCGGCTTGAATCTTCACGCCGAAGTGGACGGGGGTGTTTGGAAAGTTCGGATACGCACCCATGTCGGTCTCCTAAAGGTGATGGTACAAGCGGGCCGCCATCACGCTGGCCAAGGCCACGCCGTTGGATTGTCCGGGAAGTCCTTGCGGCCCTGTCTGCCCGCGTTCCCCGCGCTCGCCCTTTTCGCCCTTATCCCCTCTGGAGCCCTGCGGCCCTTGCGGTCCGGTGATGGCGGTAAAGGAGTGAGGCCGGATGAGCACGTCGCAGGCGGAATCCGGGATGGCCACAAAGCGCACAATGCTGCCGCCCAGCGGTGGGGTGATGGTCAGGGAATAGGAGCTGCCTTCGCTGCCAAGCTCGTTGGGGAACAGCGCCAGAACGGCAATCCCTAGGGCGTTTGTCTGGCCTTGAACCTGGCCGGGGACTTCCAGGCCCTGGTAGCGTTCTTGAGCCGTGAGCACGGCCTTGACGGTAGCGCCTTCCACGGCCTGGCCCTGGTTGTCCTGGAAGCGGATCGTCACCGCAACGGTGGGGATGGCGCTCACGGGCTACTCCGCCTTTGGCCAAGTGATGCCGTCAAGGATTACCTGGACGGCATCGGGGGTTTGGGCTTCGCGCACTCGCTTTTTTGCGGTCAAGCGCACGGTTTCGATTAACGCGCCCATGGCGTGCCAGGCCCGTGACATGGACAGGATGGTTTCAGCCACGGCCTTTGGCGTGTCGGCGGTGATGCCCACTTCCCCGGCGATAAGCGGGTAGTCCGCCGGGTTGGGGTTCGTGGCGGCCAGAAAGGCTGTAGCCTGGGCTTCCTTGGCCATGTAGGTCATGGCCCGGCCGGGGGTGAGCGTCATGTAGGGGGCGAGCAGTGCGTCCGCTTGGGCGTCAATGGTGGCCTCGGCGCTGGAGCGGATAGCGTCCATGTTCGGCTGCCAGGCTGAGCCGTCCCAGACGTGAAGCAGGCTTGGCGGCGTAATGAGTGTGTAGCCCTCGGGCACGGGGCCGACGTTCTGAATCCAGACCGGTTGGAGGGTGGCCGTGTTGAAGGCGATCTGCCCCCGGTGGTCTTCCTCCACGCGCCAAGCCTCCCCGTCGAACATGGGGACCTGCCCAGTTCCGACCAGCGGCGGGGGCAGCTCCGTGGAATTGGCCGGATAGAGGTAATTCGGGCTGCCATCCAGGTTTTGCGGTCTTGCCGGTGACAGACGGGCTTCAACCTCTCCGAGGTGCGCCCCCTGTTCGTCGTAGATATAAAGCTTCATTCGTTACCTCCAACGGATGATGAACATGAAGGCGATGTTCTTCATGCGGGTTTCCAGCGCCTTGGGAACGTTATTCATTTCGGTGGCCGTCTTCCCTGTGGTTACGTTGAAGTCCTGGGTGTAGGCGTTGTAGATAAGCGCGTTGGCGCTGTTCCAAGTGCCGGGGTCAACCACGCTCGCCCCACCATCGGCCTTGCCTGTGTTCGATCCTGTGGGGTGGTTGTGCTTCCTGATGGCGTCTTCCTGGGTGGAGCCCACGTGGTCGCCGCCGTTGCGAAGCGCGGCGTCGGGGTCCACTCCCGCGCCGTGGTCCCAGCCACGAACGACACGGCCGCGAACATTGGGCAGCCTGAAATAGCCGCTCAGGGCCGAGCCGAAAGCACTCCCTCCAATGGCGGCATACAAGGCCGGATAATCCACGATGGGCAGGGCCGAGCCATCGCATTCCATCCAGTCGCCGCTGGTGGGCAGGATTTCGCTTGGCCAGAGCTTCACCTCGCCGATCTCGCCGGAGCCGGAGAGCAGCGTGATGGCCCGGCGCAGTTGGTCATAATCGGCCTTGACCGGGGTGATACCGGCGGCCTCAATGGCGCGGGCCAGATTCTCTTGCACGTCGTTGAGCCAGGCAGCCGAAACCACCGTGGCCATCTGTGGCACCGAGGGGTCGCCCTCGGTGAACAGGTTGCTTACGGCTCCGGGGCCGTCGATCCTGTGCATTGTTATCCTCCGTATGCGAAAAGTACTTTTGTATGAGCTGGAGCCCCGCTCGTGATGGCGCATTCCAACAATTGGTTGCTCCAACTGGCCAAGGGTTCCCCCGCGCCGGAGAGACCTGCCCGAAAAAGCGTTGTCGGCTCGCCGGTAGCGTGAACCACCCAGACGTATTGCCAGAGCGCACCCGCAGCCAAAGGCTGACCGGCACGGCATCCGGCGGTGAACAAGGTTTGGTAGTTGGTGAGCCGGTCCCCAGCTGAAGAAAACCCGGCCTTGAACTGGCCGTACTCTTCGATGGTGATGGTGTAGCCGAGCTGCGCCGCCAGCCAGACGTAGTAGGCCCGGTTGATGGCGGCGCGTTCCGTGAGGGCGATGGACAGGAGCGCCAAGCGTTCCTGGAGCAAAAGCCCTTGCTGGCGGCAATCGCCTGGCAGGCCGTAGTTGCGCTCATAGTCTTCCAACCACTCCAAGGCCTGAAGCGGAGTCAGCCCGCGAAGAGGGTCAAGGCTTACGGCCAGGACGGCATCCAGGGCAGTCCCTTCCGCCGCTAGCTCCGACTCTATCTGGCCGGTCAGGGCATAGCTTACGGGCAGAAGCCGGGCGAGGAGTTCGGCGTGCCCGGCCATCAGAGCGCCTCCGCCTGCACCAGCCCGAGGCGGGGCCACTCCAACCGCTGGGCATTCACCAGGGCCACGTAATTGGACTGCGGCACCTTGACCTGGCGGTCGATCACTCCCGGCAGGCTGGATGTCACGGCTTCGATCTTCGAGCGGTAGACCACGCCACCGGGCGGCAAGTCCTTAAAGATGGACGCCAGCCCCTCTTGGAGCTGTGCGGTGAATGTGGCCAGGGTGGTGATCGTTGCATCCAGGCGCACGGCCACGTTCACATTGACCAGGAGCGGAGTGGGAGAAAGCACCCAGGCATCCTTGCAGGCGGCCGGGCGGTTCGCGTCCACCTTGGCTTGGGCTTCGGCTATGGCCTGCGCCGAGGCCTGGCCGTCCGGGCCGAGCACGGCCACATCCACGGTGCCGAGGCCTCGCCGGTTGGGGTAGGCCCAGGCTTTGGAAATGCCGGGCACGGCCATGACCCAGCGCTTGTAGTCGTAGATATTACCGCCGCCCGGAGGGTGCTGCATGTACTCCAGCAACCTGGCCAGCAGCTCGGCGTCCGTCTCGGCGGCGATGCCACCGGAGAGTGTGAGCCCGGCTTCGGATTGGATGCCCGCCGGGGCCTGGGTGAACAGCACCGGCTCTCCCGAGAAGGCGGGCATGATGCCAGGTTGGGACGCCTGCACCGCGATCTTGGCCTGACCGTTCGCGCCGATGATGCCTTGCTCGGCCGTTAGAAATGTGAGGCTGGTGGCCGTGTGTCTGACGGATTCACCTGAAGGTATGACCGCACCAGGCGTGCCCTGGACAGTAAGTTCACCGCTGGCCGCGACGGCTGGTTTGCGGGTGATGCCGCGAAGCGCGGCGTGGCGCTCCAGGTATTCGGGGTCGGAGGTGTCCGGCAGGACCTGCCGGGCGGTCCAGAGCTGGTGATGGTAGAGGCCGTCGATGGCGGAGGCCAGGGCCGTGGCGCGGATGTAAAAATCCGAGTCCACATCCGTGGCTGCGTCCGGCAAGAGGTTCTTAATGTCTCGCAGGTAGGCGGCGCGGATGTCCTCGAACAGGGGGATGGTGTACATCAGGAAACCTTCACCGGATGCTGGAAGGTTTGTTCGCGGCCCGTGGCGTCCTCTACCGTGATGAGAAGGAGGCAACGGCCGTCGTGGGGCTGTTGGGAAGTGACAGTTATGGAGCGCGCCCGGCCATCCTCAATCAATGGGCGCAGGGCTTGTTCGGCGTATTGCTCGGCAAGGAGGCCCACACGGGGCAGGTCTTTCTCGCGAGCGAGTTCATGCAGGCGCGAGCCTATGGTGGTATCGGCCCACCAGGAACCTAAAGGAGTTGCCAGGCGAATATAGACGGCATTGCCCAGGTGGTTTATCCGGGTGGGTAAGTACTCGCCGGTGTAAGGGTCGATGCCTTTGTCTATGCCCATGCCCGCCACTTTAGTGGCGGTGGTGGTGTTGGAGAAAGATGAAAGGGTTCAGTCAGTCCATACAAGGAGGACTACGCATGTTTGACTTCTGCCACTATGTACCAATTGTTAAAACAAAAAAAGGTGAATTGGTCGGAGTTGAGAATTTGCAAAGCCAAATTTCCAATGTCACACCGCTTTGGGAAGTCTTTGGAGATTTCGATGACAACGATAATTTGAGTCAACAAGCATTAAATAAGTTGGCTAATAAAATAAGACGGGCTTGGCAGCGAGATGAACCTTGTTTTGTTGATGCAAGCAACATGCAAGAGATAACAATCACAACGGGCGTACATCCTGCCGAGGTATTGTTTAATGAACTCCACTTGTGTGGGGTCAGGGCGATTCCGGTTATTTCGCCTGGGTCGCCAATTCAGTATCAACAGGCTATACGGAACGAAGTGGTTAAGAGAGGGGAAGGTCTCTGTTTTAGGCTGTTTCTCGATTACGAGGATGAAGAACAGTCAGCAAATCAAGACATTGATGAACTGCTAGAGTTTTTTCAACTTGAGAGAGGTTCATGTGACATTGTTTTTGATATGCGGACGACGGATCTTTCCTCAACAGGCTTGTTGGCTTCTGCCATTGTAAATACAATCAATTCAACTAATGCGATTGCCAGTTTTCGAACATTAACTCTGGCAAGTTCATCCTTTCCTACGTCGTCAGGGATTCCAAAAGGAATATCAATGGTAAGAAGGCTAGACTGGCTGTTATGGACTAGCATCTTATCCAGACCGAGCATCGTTAGAAAACCGTCGTATGGTGATTATACCTGTTTGAATCCTGAGATCACCGATTTCGACCCTTTAACTATGAAACCAGCTGCAAAAATACGATATACAAGTCAGCGCGTGTGGGTAACATTCAAAGGTAGTCAAATGAAGGGCAATGGTGGACAGTACCACAACCTTGCGGCCAACGTCATCGCTCGTCAGGAGTACATGGGAGCATCATTCTCATGGGGAGACGGATACATTGACGGGTGTGCTCAAAGAACTTGTGGTCCAGGAAACCTCACTAACTGGGTGACGGTCGACGTAAACCATCACATAGCATACGTAATTCATCAGCTACAAAATGAAATATGTCCTGACGCATCATGATGTCAAAACTAATGGGCCAATATATGTAACTCCATTTGATGGCCGACAGGGAGGGTGTTGTCTTACAACGCCCTCTCTCCAATCCTTTCGTTGCTTAATTGTGTCGCGCACATGCATACATAGGTCGCGCTGATTAAGCTCGTCAGCCAACTGTTCCCATAGAAATGATCTTGATTTTGAGGTAATCGTTGATTTGATTCCAAGTCGTGCGAGCAACATTTGACATTCCTCTTTCCAGAGGAGTTGAACAACGGCACGTACATCTATGCTTCTGTTTTGTTTTGGCTTCCTGATTGTTTTAATCTGCGGAGATCCATTTTTGACTACAGCGGTGCAGACACCCCACCATGAAGGAATAATTTGCAACGACTTATCAAGGTGCGCTTCTCCCGCAACTAGGGTGACATGATCAAAAACCTTTGAATAAACAACCACCTGGTTTGCTAAACGTTCGAGCGTGTCTTTGTCGCTTTTTATTTCAAACCCATGAAGCTTTCCATTTACGACCGCGATATCGATACGTGCGTCACCTTGGCAAAGGGAAAGTTCCTCAACAATTCGTGAGCGGCCATCCTCCTTAAATCGCAGGAGTTGTCCACGGAATAGGGCTTTTCTAACATCAATGTCCCGCATAGAGCCCCTATAAGTCAGTCGGCTTGACCTGACAAGCCGCACGACTTCATTTCGTAAGCATCCTTGATCATATGTTATCTGGTGGCTCCGTCGGCCCGCCGCCGTCATGTTCACGATGAACATGGTGTCGCAAGGACACCGTCTCGGTGACGTGATCCACGTCCGCCCGTGAAGTCCCAGTGAAATGCACGCTCCCGCGCCACAGAGCCTCACTGTCGCCTTCCCCTTCCGCTCCCATGTCCCACGCGGGCGCATACATCCCCAAGTGTTCACTGGCGTGGACCTCGATCTCCAGGGCTTCCATCCTGATTGACTTTTCCGCCTTCACCTTGAGTTCGTCGCACTCAATCTCGATAATCTTTCCCTCTTTCAACACGATCTTGGCCCCGGACTGGTTGTAGACGGCCACTTCGCCGCTTTTGAGTCCATCCACCCGGTAGGCCCCTGCCTCGGTAGCCACGATGACCGAGTGCGCGGTCTTTCCGCCCAGCGGCAGCACAATACACTGTGTCCCGGCTGGGGGGGCCGAGGTAAAGCCGAAGTGCTGAAACAGCTCGCTGGCTTGGAGCTTCTCCCCTCTCAAACCGTCCGCCTGGAGAAGCTGCACGCCAGGCTTGGTATCCAGGGCGGTCATCACAGCCCGAAAGGCCAGCCGCACCCGAGCGAAAGCCCGCGCTATTCGGGCGTCTATGCGATTCACGTCGCTCACAGGTCCACCACTTCGCCGGGGCCTTTCTTCCCCTTCTTCTTGACCTTTGACTTGTCGGCCAATTCCGGCAGCCACACGCCGTCCTCTTTCAAGGTCAGCTCGGTGATCCGGCCCCGATCCTTACCGCCGATAAAGGCGCGTTTCATCAGGAAGTACACGCCATCCAGGCCGTGGGGTTCGCTCAACACATGCACCCGCTGGCCCGGCCGCCACGGCTCACCACTTTGCCCGCCCACGCGGTGGCCACGCACCCTGGCCGTGATCTCGAAGCCTGCCAGGCGGCTGTCCATAAGCTCTTTTTTGGCCCGGCGCTTGGCTTCCTCCTCGTTGTCGCACTCGCCCTTGGCTATGATGAGCGGCCGGTAGCCCGGCACGTTCGGGTCCGTCTCTCGATGCATGATGTCGTTCTTGCCGTCCTCGCTCTCGGTGCCATGCGTCTGTCCCAGCACCGTCACTTCCGAATACCGGGAGGAAACGTCCTCACGCACGGAAAGCGACAAGGTGTTGTTGCCCTTGCCGTCGTAACGCTCGACCAGGGAGGAAACCGGGGCGGCGGAATAATCCGGGCCGCCCACCACCATGGTGCCGTCCGGCTCCATCCAGGCCCAGCAGCCGTTGGCCTCGCAGGCTTGTTTGAGGGCGTCCCAGGCGGTTATTCCCGGCTCGATCTCTACCTTTTTTTGACGGCCGGTGGTCCGCACGTCGATGCGTTCGATGCCTAGCGGCCGGGCGACCAGGTCCACGATTTCCTCAAGAGACGCCTGGCGCTGGGTGAAGATCGGCGCGGAGCAGTCCACCAGCACGGCGGCGTTGTCCCGGCCGGACAAGCTCAACGTCTGGGTGTCCTTGGCCAACTCGCGTTCGATGCGGTCGATGCGTCCGGTGAGAAGGAGGTTGGAGCCCAGGAGCACTTCCATTTTTGCCCACGGCTTGATGCTGGCCGGTATCTTGGCGGCCGGAATGCCCAACGAGACGCGCCAGGCGTCCGCCGGGGTGAGCAGGTCGGAATCGAGCGAATAGGAGGTCCAGTCGCGGTGTTCCAACCCGGCCACGCGCACGGTGAGGCGGTCTTCACTTTGCGTAGCCATAGAGTTCCTGCCCGGAGGCCACGAAATTGGGGTTGCGCACGCCTGGATTCAGGCGCGACAGCTCGGTCGCCCGCGTATAGTCGCCGTAGAGCCAGTGGGCTAACAGATGCAGGTTGCAGGACGACGGGGCGGTCTGGACCACAAGCGGAGGATGCAGGCGGATGACTTGCGCGCCCATGTCCTGAACCGCCAGGGCGGACGTGCGCAACTCTTCAATTATCGGGTAGGCTTGGTGGGTGGGAAAGAGCGTCCGTTGATCCGCAATGCAATCCTGAAGCCGCTGGCGGCTTACGCCCACAGCGGCTTCCACCTCCGCCGGGGTGAGCGTGGGAGCCTGCACCTCGGCGGCCAGTACGTTCGAGGTCGCGTTGGCCACGGCCATGGCGCTGGCCAGGTTGAGGGTGGCGGCGGCCATGGCCCGCCCTTGGCCTGACGGAGTGCTCATGTCCGGCGAGGAAACCTGGCTGGCCTCGGACGTGGACGGCACCACCACGACAGGCCGGGCTTCCGCCGCCCCGGTAAGCGGGCCGCTGACCGGCGTGCCGGAGTATGCGGCTGGAGTCATGGTATAGGCCTTGTTCTGGCCGTCTGCGTTCAGGGAGAACCGGGGCAAGAGGTCCGAAAAGTTGGAGAGGGAGGCGAACTTGCCGAATACGTCCGGCATGCTGGCCACCTTGCCTATGCGCCCGGCATTGATCTGCCCGGCCAGCGTGACGGCGGCGGCCAGCGTGCCTGTGCTGGCGCAAACCCCGATGGCTCCGCGCTGTTCCAGGGCATGGGAAACCGCGTCCAGGTGCTGGCGCAAAGTGGTGAGCGCCGCCTGGGTGCCGTAGGGCGTTACGATGATGTTGTGCCCGTCGGCGAAGACCACGGACAAGGCCTGGGTCATATCCGGGTCCACCGCGCCGTTGGCCATGGCCGTAATGGCTATACTCACGCCGTCCACGGCGGAGTTGGCAGCCACGGGAATCTGGTTCCCGGCGGCCCCCTTGTTTCTGGCGGTCAGGGTGATGACCCCGCCAGCGGCCGAAGCCGTAACCGGCAGGGAGGGGTGCGCGTTCACCTTGTCGGCCAAAGCTTGGGCGATGGCGGCGGCCGAAACACCCAATGAAACGGAAATCTGCACGGTTTGGCTGCCGATGGTGATCCCGGCGACGCCGAGTCCGGCGGATGTTCCGGTGACGGTTGCCGTGCAACTCGCCGCGATTCCGGCGGCATCGTCGGGAAGTCCGACCACGGTCAAACGCAAATAGGCGTTGGCGGTGATGGCCGCGCGGGTCATCAGATGCGCCTGGCTGCCCGGCCCGAAAAGGCGCGACGCCTCTTCATCTGAATAGACCGACACCGGTGTGAGCGTTGCCTGCTCCGCGTCCGGGCTGGCCTGGGCCAGGATGAGCACCCGCTGCTCGTTCGTCGGTAGGGTGCGGACAGCCAGGCGGGTGTTGAACTCGAAATACTTGCCCGGCTTTCGGATGCTTGCGGGCAAGGTGTCGAAGCTGATGTTTTCGCTAGCCATCGGTTTGCTCCTTGAGCTTGGCCTTCGCGGTGGACTCAACCACGCGGATCAGGTCGCCGTCATCCAGGCGGCGCAGGTAGTAGGCGCTTTGGGGCACGGTTTGGGCCTCGGCTTCGGTGATGTATTCGCGCGGTGCGCCCTCCTTTGGCACCTTCACGCCTGGCGTGGCTTTCACGAGAATGGTCATGGTTGTTCTCCGTTTTGCAGGGTGACCAGGTCCTGGGCGTCGGCTTCGCCGTCGTCCGGAGCCAGGTGATAATTGAGACCCACGCGCTCCAGCGTGGGCGGGTCGGTTTGGGGCAGTTCGCCAAGAACCACGTCGTAGCTGGTGTGCCACTCCATGGAGTAGGCGGAGACGCTGTTGTTTTTTAGCCTGGCGTTGACCAGGGTCCGGGTTCTCCCGGGAGCCAGCTCTTCAATCTCCAACCCCAGGTCCTGGTAGAGAAGCAGGCGGCGCACATCCTCAAGCATGGAGTACGTGCCCACTTTGCGGGCATCGCCCTTGCGGGTGGCCGCCTCGGAGCGCAGGTTGCGGGCGGCCACGATCACCACGAAGGTGGCCGGGAAACGCCAGACGCGCTTGGGCATGGCCAGGGCTTTCCCCGGCCCGTCGCTGCCGAAGCACACCCAGATGGCCGGGAAGGAGCGGACCACGGCCTCCAGGCCGTCATCGAATTCACCTCCGTAGGTGGCCACATTGGGTTTATAGGGGAGCGCAGCGTTCGCAACGCGGCGCTTGATGGCCTCTTCGATGACGCTAATCATCGGTTTCCTCGTTGGCCCGCAGCCAAACCCGGCGGCCAGTGGAGAACAGCACGTCCCCCGCCGTGGCCGCCGGGTCCTGCATGCCGGGCAGGTTGGCATCGCCGTTGGCGACACGTTCCAGCCATTTGATGGCCCGGTCGTAGCGCTCCTGTATGGGATCGGTTTCGTTCACTTGGCCGCCGGGGAGGCGGTAGCGGGCGATTTGGCACACCACGTCGGTCAGGACCTTGTCCACCACGGCAACCGGCACGACATAGCGGGCGGAAAGGTAGCTATCTGCCTCGCTGCTCGCGCGCGCGATGGCTTCCAGGGCCACGGCCTCCACCATGTTGCCGGTGTTTTCGAGGTCGGTCAGGGCGACCATCTCTTCCCGGCCGAAGGCGGCCAGCATGTCCTGAATCGTGGCGTACATGCGTTAGTCCTTCTTCTTGTCCTTCTTGGCGGTAGCTTCGGAGGCCCCTTCATCCTTGCTGGATTCATCACCATTCCCGGCCCCGGATGCATCGGGATCAACGGCCAGGGCATCCAGCATTTCCACCGCCAGGTCAGGATCATCCCGCATTGCGGCCAGCTGCTCCTCCGTGAAGGTTCCGGACGGCCAATCCTTTGCTTCCTCGCCGTGCCGCACTCCGGCGCGGTAGTGGCCGCCGCGCAGGCTGCGGGTGCGGACGATGTTTTCAACCTTATTCATGCCGCGCCTCCTAGTTCAGCCAGGGCGTGATCAGCACGTCCACGATGCCAGCGTTGGGGTTGTCCGAGCCGTCGGTTCGGCGGGCCACCTTCACCACTTCGCTGGCGGCGGTGCGCAGGTTGGTGGGTACAACCAACAGGGTGGGCTTGATGCCGAGCGGGCGTCCGCCGTCAGCCGCGAAGGCGGCCATGGCGTCGTAGGCCGCGTCGAAGTTAGCGTCGTTTAAGGGCTGCTTCGAGCAGTAAGCGAACTGCCAGAAGCCGAAGCCCACGTTGCAGCGGTAGCGCACGCCGTACTCGAACTTGTCGGTGGTATGGACGTTGTGGTCGGTAACGTCCGTTATGGAGGTGATCTCCGGCTTGGTGCGTTCCTGGAAGATCACGGGCTTGATGGCGCGGGAGCAGTCCAGAAGATACCAGGCGGTGCCGGTGCCGCCTCCGAAGTTGGAGATGGTGGCGGCCGTACCGGTGCCATCCACATTGGGGAAGACGGGGTGGTCGGTGTCGAAGAAGTTCTGCCCGTCGTAGCACAGGGAAGTTAAGCCCTGGGCCATCAGCCCGAAAACCAGCTCGTCGGGGAAAACGCCGACGGCCCGGCCCATTTCGACAAAGAGCGGAGCATAGACGCCCACGTTGTCGTCTTCGATGTCCTCTCGGTCCACGCCCACCGTGCTTTCATACTTCTTGTTGGTGATGCTGTAGCCGTGGGCGGCCATGTCCTTGACCACGCGGTCGCCGATCCATTCCCTGAGCTTGGGGAACTGCCCCAGCCAGCCGTAGGTGTTGGACTTCGAGGATGAGGGAATGAGCGTGGCCACCTTGCCGTAGACGCTCTCCGCTCCTTTTTGGGCGCTCTGGAAATCGCCCCGCCAACCGGTGAACAGCGCCCTGATGAGCGCCGGGGTGAGAAGTGCCATTTACTTGCCCTCCTTGCAGGCGAGGTATTCTTCGTCGGTTTTGCCTTGCAGGCGTGCGGCCTCCTTTTCCTCGGCCGACAGGGCGGCAACGCCGCTGCCCGGCGCGGACGGGGTGGGAGGTGTGCCTTGGTTGTTGGTCTGCATGCTGGAGAGCGCGGCGATGGGCGCGGCTTTCTCCAGGTAGGCCTGGGCTTGCTCGGGGTTGGCCTTGGCCAGGTCCTTAATCCAGCCCTCCAGGCCCTTGTTGAGGCGGCCGTCCGCTAGGGCGGCTTCGATCTGGGCGGACAAGGCCGCCGTGCCGTTCTGTTGCTCCAGCTCGGCCACTCTGGCCTTGAGGGTGGCGTTGTCCTGGGTGAGGGCCTCCAAGGCGCTCACCGGAGCGAACTTGATCGGATCGGGCTGGCTCGCTTGGGCGGTCAGGGCGGTGATCTGGGAATCCTTGGTTTGAAGGATGGCCACCAGGTCCACGCCGGTGGATGCGGCTGCCTCACCGCCCAACTGGGTCTTCACCTTGTCCAACTCGGCGATGATTTCCTGCGCCGTGGCGGTCACGGGCAGGTTGAGCATCCAGCGCAGACGCTCCGCCAGGTCCTCGCTGAGAGCTTCCTGGCCTTTAGAGTCCTTGGGATTCATGTCTTCCTCCGTAAGGTTGGTTTTCAACGCGGCGGCCACGGCGGCCATGCCGTCCAGCGCCGGGTTGTTCGTAAGGGCTGCGTTAATGAGGGTGCGGATGGCTCCGGTTTTGAGGTCGAAGCCGAAAAGCGGGCTGATGAAGCGGTATTCGTCGGCCTGGATGTGTTGGCGGGCGGTGTCGGTCCAGGCGACCTTTGCGAAAAGACCTTGGGTGGGCACGTAAGCAAGGGATTCGACCCACCCGGCGGCCACGGCCTTGTGCCCGCCTTCTTTGGCGGTGAGGGTGTGGTGTTCGTAGTCTATGAAAAGCGGGGTCTCGCGGGACTCAACCTGTGCGATAAGCGCGGCGGCAATGTCCCCGTCCATGCGCCAGGCGGCGGCCTCGCAGTTCTTCACGGAGGCGGGACGACCATCGCGGGCCGCGAACTCGCCGTCCGGAAAAAGCTGGACGTTGCAGCCCTCGGGCAGACCAGGGGCGTCCGTGGCCAACTGTACGACCAAGGCTGCTATGGCCGTGGCCTTATGTGGGGTGGGATTCGCGTTGCGCATGCCCGCCACGCTAGTGGCGGCGGGCTATGTGCGATAGGTGAAGGACTTCAGTAGCAGGTCAATTTCTTAGAATAATTTTTTTGTAGAAATATCCAACGCGAACCATAGAAACAAATGCTGCAAAGCTTGTTGAGAACATTACACCTTTTATTGCAGTTACAAAATTGTTGTTGGAACAGTTATCACAAAAAACAGTGCACACAAGAGACGCAACAACAGCAACTGAACACCACATGATTGCCATATGGTGATAACTGACAATCATTGCGAATGACCCAGAGCTCTTCATACTTTTGATAAACTGCTTGTCTTGTGCCGAGAAAAAAATAGAAATAGATGTCGTTATAAAGCCAACAAAGACAGCAAATATGGCCGCAAATGATCCGGAAAGGTCCTTTGTATTTACAGGTATGATGTCTGAGTAAATATATGTGAGAGTTAAAACAATAATGAAGCAGGCTTCTGGAATAAACCTCTCAAAATAGTACTCTTTACTATGTGACATTTCTTTGTCTCAACACTTGTCGATTGTCGTTAATCGCAGCAGCAGCAGTGCGACATAAATGATCTATGTCAATTGATCTTCCTTGACTTTGAACATCTGCTACGTACTGAACTTGATTTTCTAGAAGATCAATAGTATCTGACTTCGAAAATTCATCATCCTTCCCAGTAACAACAAGACGTTCAATGCCTTCTTCGCCTCTACCCCATGCGGCATGGCTTAATACAGATGCAAAATGCTTTACTCTGTCAACGAGGCCAATGTCTCGCCTACCGTTCCCAACACTTAAAGTTATATCAAGGTGTGGAGCCAGCAGGAACTCTTGCAAGGCATTTCGTTCAGCAGCGCTCAAGCCACTCTGCTGTAGAAAATCCAAATTTGTTGTGCTTGCTATGCGGAACGAAAGTTTCCTCAGGATAGACATCCTACGAAATCGTTGTACAATATCAGGAGAAATAATTGGTAAGAAACGAGCTTCTATATCAGGAAAGAATGTGTTTATATATTGTGCAATTCTACTGGGACGAAACGAATAACCGCTTGCTTGTATAGAAACAACGCCCAGTCCGGCATCATAGCCCATAGCCATTTCTTCACCTAAGCCTTGGTCAGCTGCAAGATTCAACGGGGTTCTGACACCAAGGCGACTTGTTGCTGAAGGCAAATCATCCATCCTTAGCTTCGAGAAAAGGTATGTTTGGATTTGCAATATGCTGCGGATGTCAAACAAAAAGCCTTCGTGTTCACCAACATTTTGTATTCTATTCTCAGGTAGCTCACGGAATATATGCTCAAGAGCTTGGCCGAAAGTTACACTCGCATTGTTACACTCAACCGCGTAAAGCCTAAAAGTCATTCTTGGCACGGCAGCCTCCCCAGAGAATAGTGAGAATTTTATCCCTACTCTATACCTACCGCTTTTTTTGCACAAGATTGTTTCGCACAAACCGGCATATTGACCGTTAGTGTCCCGTTAGAATTATTCGTGCAGCCTTTGGCTGCATCACGGACCACCGAGTTCGCGCTGGAGGTGTTCACGGGCCACCTGTTCGATTTCGGCTTCGTCAGCCGGGCCGACGCCGAAGAACGGCCTGCCAGGTATGTCCCCCCACGGAATCGACGCGCCGCGCTTCGTCCTTCCATACTGCCCCTTCTTGGCTCCAAACTGATGCGTGGGGGCATAGGGGACGTTCGTTGTCACGCGGGCGAAGTCTGGCCCGTGTTCGGTCTGGATGGAGCTGGCCAAGTGCCCGCTCATCTGGAGAATAGGTGTTGCACTTCCCCTCTTGTTCACCGTAACCGGCGAGAGTGGAGCCCAGGGCGCGCCCGTGGCCGGGTCGCGTTGTTCAGCGAAGGCCCGCTCGGGGATGTCCGCCAGCACTCCCGCCAGGGCACGAGATATAGGCGTCATGTTCGCACCCAGGGTGACGATTCGGGACAGGATGGCTGCCACCCCTGAGATGTTTACTTCGATCTGGATCATGCTTATATTCCTTTAGTGGATGCGACACGGTGATACTCTCCCTGCCGTAGCCTGGGCACTCAGCCTGGAGCACCATGCGAGGTTTCCGCGAAAGCGGGTGGGAGGCCTCGCCATCCACCAAACGCCAGCGCCCGACTTACTGCCGGGCGCTCCGTTTTTTCAGCCTCCTGAGTTCCCGCTCCCGCTTGGCGTCGTCTCCGCTCAACCGAACTAAGCTTTGCACGTACAGCTCGCCGCCATCGGAGGCGGCCTTCACCACCACCAACACGCCGTTCGGCTGGTCCAGCACGTAATCCAGCTTCCGGGTGCTCTCTAGCATCCGCTCCCCATGGTCTACGGCTTCCTGCGCTAGGCGGTAGTCCGCCGGGCCAAGCTCTGGGTGGCTCTTGGCCTGTTTCCCCATGGTCTGCTGCGACAAGCGCCCCACCTGGCACTTGGCTCCGATGAGCGCTGCGTCTTCCTCGGGCACCACCACCAGCGGGAAATTACCCACAGGCTTCTCCAACCAGGCCGGGAGCAGCGGCCCATGCGTCATGTCCCGCACAGCCTGGCGGGCGATCTCCGGCGGGGCGGCTTCTATCTTGCGCACCACGTCCTCAAGCTGCTGCCCGATCCAGCTCGCGCCGGTATTGGAGGAAAAGCCAACGTCCGTGAACACGGTGTAGCCAGTTTCCGGCACCTTGTAGCCGGTGACGGTGCGGCGGACTTCCTGCCTGGTAGAGCTGTCCACCGTGGTCACCTCTTCCGTGACCATGTTGCCCACGCCGGACTCCGGCTGCACCTGTTCCGCGTCCAGGCGGCTGTCCGAGAGCGCCCGGACGCGGCACCGGCAATTGAAGCCGTTTGGAGGGTAGTGGCTGGACCAGAAAGGATCATCGTACCGGAAGGTGCGGCCGTTCAAAATCTTGTGGGCGGGACGGGTCTTGCCGTCCAGGATGGCCACGTACTGCCACCAGGGCCGGGCGTCCGCGTTCTCCAGCATTTGCTTGTAGCGTCCGGCCATGAAGGCGCTCTGCATGTTCTGGCGGTATATCAGGCCAAGACGGGCCGGGCTGCCGAGCTGGACGCGGCGCTCCTCGCCGGTGCGCGGGTCCACCATGGGCTGTTTGCCCCACCAGCCCTTCTCGCGCAGTTTGGGCTCCAGGTGCTTCTGGAACCAGGCTTCAGTCTTTCCCTCTTTCAGAGAGTCGGCGCAGGCTTCCCGTATGTCTTTGAGGATATCCAGTTGAGCGCACTTGGCCACGGTGAAGGCCTGGGCATGGGCGGCTTGGTCCATCTCTTTCCAGTCGAAGGTGATCTGGTAGCCCTTGGACTCGAAATAGCTAACGGCATCCTTGGGCGGCAGGCCCATGGCGAAGGAAAGGTTCACGGGCTGAGGCATCAGCCGTCACCGCTCTCCGTCTGCACACTCAAGCGCCCCCACAGCTCGCCCACGAACAGCACCCGCGCGCAAAGCTCTTCCAGCCCCGAAGTGTCCATCTTGGGGTACAGCTCGGCCAGCTTGCCAAGCAGCACCTCCGGCCCCGCGTCCTTAGCCTCGGTGATGATCGGCTCCAGCAGGTCTCTGGCCAAGGCCGTGAGTGTGGCGTTTGGCACCGTGGACGAGTCCACCGCGTCTTGATCGGGGAAGAGGCCCGCGCCCTCGGAGGATAAGCCCACGACGGCCGTCGTTCCCTCCCGGCCACCTTGCGCATTCGCTCCAGGTGCGCCTTTGGTTTCCTGCATCTTGGCTTGGCTCTTGCGCTTGAGCACCGGCTCGCCGTCCTCAGGCATGGGAATACCCGCGCGCCGGTGCGCCCAGGATGCCGGGATGTCCATCACGTCCACCAGCTTGGGAATGGAGTCGGCCAGTTTTTTCAAATCCTCCGGCCGGTTGCAGTCGAACTCGAAGACCGGCATCAGGGCTGCGTCCGTGACTCCTTCGTTCAAGTAGGCCAGCGGGGCGCACAGCTGACGAGTGAGGGTCCCGGCAATCTGGCGGGCGTCGCTGGCCAGGATGTCCAGGCGCACTTCGTTGTGGATTTCCCCCAGGGCTTGGCTACCCACGCCCTGCGTGTCCGTGGTGAGCGTGGAGCCGAGTATGGCCTTGCTTTGGCCCTTCTCGCAGATGTCGTGCATGGCAGTGAAGGGAGCTTCGGAGCCACGCGCGGCCTCATGGAATTCTATCAACATGCCGTCCGGGATAGCCCCGGCCGCGTCGTGTCCGATGGCCGTTAGAGCCTGGAGCAATGCCTTCTTCTCCACGTCGCTGGCCATGGAAGGAT
Organism: Desulfovibrio sp.; assembly: GCA_016208105.1. Taxonomy (NCBI): domain Bacteria; kingdom Pseudomonadati; phylum Thermodesulfobacteriota; class Desulfovibrionia; order Desulfovibrionales; family Desulfovibrionaceae; genus Desulfovibrio; species Desulfovibrio sp. The sequence goes on along the minus strand of JACQYS010000009.1, from coordinate 64,733 downwards.
ATTTGCCAACGCGAAGCGGCAGGCCATGAATTTCCAGGAACTCGGCGAAATCGCTTCGGGCGTACTGTTTGAGCAGATAGGTCCACACCAGCACCCGGAACAAGCCCCGGCGGGGGAACCAGCCGGACATGGAGGCGTGGCGGTGGATGATCCAGCCACAGGACCACAACTCTTGCCCTTCGGGGGTGTTGTCGCGCAGGCGAAGCGTGAGGAAGTCCGGGGCCAACTGGAACATGGACTGGGGCCGGTGGTGCAAGGCTAGTGGCAAGTGGGTTTTCCCGTCCATGCCCCATTCAAACTCCGAGCAGGAATAGCCGTGGCCGATGCCGCTGGCCAGGTCCAGAATGGCGTCCTCGAAGTCCGGAATGCAGGACACTTGCTCGCGTACGGTTGCGGCCACGTCCTCAGCGCGTTTGTCGTTGGCCCGACCGGGACGAATGTTCCAGGGCACTGCCAAGAGCGCACGGCGGCGTTTGGACAGCTCGGCGTGGATGTGTTCGTCGCGTCCTTCGATTTCATCGAAAAGCTCATGCTGCCCTATGATGTCCCCGTTGTCGGCCGCGCGCAGAATAGCTTCCAAACGCTTAAGCGTGAGCCCGCCGGTCAGGCTGGAGAGATACTGCCTGCTCAATGCGGCGACCGATGCAGTTTGCGTCTGCATCTCTTCCTTGCCCTTCAAGGCCTTGAACGCGGCGGTGAGCCGATCAATCATCGTCGAAATCATCGTGACCCCTCCGGATCATCCCGCGCCCGCCTGTTTTGGGCACAGGGGTAAACTCCATAACGGTAAAGCCCATGGTGGCGGCCTGCCAGAGCATTTCCAGCGCGTCCGGCCCGTCGTCGTGGTCCGCCTTGGGGAAGTGTTTGAGTTGCTCGACCAGCGTGCGCTGGGAGGGATGCACGCGGATGCGACCCTGCGCGAAATAGGGTTGCATGGCTTCGATGCGCAGGGCCTTGTCCGCTATCGGGGTGACGCCACGGGCCGGGATGACCAGCTTGCGTTCGACTGCCCGGCGGATCAGCTCCGTGCGCAGAAATTCCTGGAACTGCACGGTCTCCACCGCCCAAAGCAGGCAACGGTATTGCGCGTGGAAAGCCAGCACGTCTTCGATGATGCGGTCCGGCACGCGCTTGCGGATGGAAGCCTCCACCACGTCCAGCACGGCGCGCTCACGGGAGTAGCCGCCCACCAGGATCGCGGAGGGGTCACGCCCGGAGCCGGACTTGCCCAGGGAAGGGTCCACGGCCCCAAAGAAGAGCCAATCGTCGCGGTGCTCCACCCAGAAGGTGATGCAGGCCGAAAACGGCGCGCCTTCCCCGGCGAGAGGGTCGTTCTGCTGCTCGGAGTCAAAGGCGGCGTGGCCATCGCGGGCGCGCTTGAGCATCAGCTTGTAGAGCGGCCGGGCGCTCGGCCAGGACACCACGGACCCTTCCTCCATGGCCGTGGAGCGCTCCACATAGAAGGCTCGGGCGGCTTCCTCGCCTTCGGCCAAAAGGATCTCTTCCCAACGGTCCCACAGGTCCAGACGGTGCGGCCATTCGATCACCGCCTTGAACTTGTGCGAGCGCCAGAGCTTGTTGCCCAAGAGCCGGGCAAGCACGGAGTCGTAGTGCAGCACGGTGCCCACCAGGATCACGTCCATGGTGTCGCCCGCGCCGGAGAGGTTCAGCACCGTGCGCTTGAGCCAGCTTTCCAGCTTGTCGCGCTGTTCAGGGCTGCGCACGTTCTCGTCGTTCTCAAGATCGTCGCAAATGACCAGGTCGGGCCGGTGCGGCCCGTGGCGAAGCCCGCGCATGCGCTTGCCGGAGCCGAACGCCTGGAGCTTCACGTTACCCGCCGTGATGGCCACGCCCACGTTCCACAGGCGGCCAGGCCCACATGCCTCGGGGAAGTCCATGGCCAGGCGCGGGTTGGCTTCTAGTTCTGCTTTGATAGGCTCCAGCAGGGTGGCGGCGGCCTGCTCGAAGGCGTCCGCGATCAAGGGGATATAGCGTTTGCGCCCGGTGACCACGCACCAGAGCACGAAGATGAGAGACACCAGGGTGGACTTGGCCTCGCCGCGCGGAGCGGCCACGGCCAGGCGCTGGCCTTCGGGGTGGTTCACCAGGGCGGGCAAGGTTTCGTCCAGCCAGGTGTGGAGCACGGAATCCCCGAAGCGGACGTAATGTGGGAAGTAGGTGCGACGGAAAAAGGCGAAATCGCGCATGGCGATCTTGCGGCGCTTTCTGGAGGCTTCCGGATCGGGGGAGAACCCTTCACACTCGGCTTCGATGGTCCGGCGCAGGCCCTCGGCCATGCGGGTCAGTTCGAGGAGGAAGTCTTTACGCTTGAGTTTCACGCACGTGGCTCCCTACCCGAACACTCGTGCGATCTCCGCGCCGAATGGCTCCAACACCTCCACGAAGGCCGGGCCGTGCTGGGGAAATCGCTCACGGATGAAATTGGAAAGCCGGTCCAGGACGTTGAGTGCCGTGGCCAGCTCGCTGGTTTCCGGCAGCACGCGTTTGCTGGCTGCCACCGTTTTGTTGAAGCTGTCCGCCAGGCTAGCCAGCATCTGCACTTTGACTTCGGCTTTCATGTCCGCGCTGGTGGTGATGATTTCCATTAAGGCTTTATGCTGCACCACGTAGTCGGCCAGCATCTGCCGGGCCACGCTCTCCACGCCTTCGCCGGAAAGCAGGCAGGCGGCGCGCATCTTGTCCCAGTCGTCCCCTGTCTCCTTGGCCTGGCGCTTCCAGCGCGCGGCCGTGCTCGCGGGCACCCCGGCCTTCACGGCGGCGGCCTCAATGGGCAGGCGCTCGAAGATGAATGCGGCGCGCACCGCGTCGCGCATCTCGCGGCCGTGGGCCATCTACAGCCCCCACTTCGCTTTGAGGTAGCAGATGGCCGTGGCCACGATGCCGCCCGCGAGCGAGCCGGATAAACCGCCCGCCACAACGGCGCGCCGGTTCACGCTGTCCAGGCGGTCACCGAGGGAATCGACCTTCCCGTCAATGCTCCGGAGCAGCTCCAGCTCGGTTTGTGCTTCCGATTTCGCCTTGGTCATGGTCGTGCTCCCATGCGTTCAACGATCCTGTCCAACTTCTCCCGGATGGCGTGCAGTTGGTCCAGCATCTCTTGGCGCATCAGTTGATAGTCATCCCGCCGCACGCAAACCTCGGCGGTCTTTTCGCGGTGGCTGGCCAGGTCCTGCTCCAGGCGCTCGCACCTGGCCGCCAACAGCTTGTGTTGGTCGTACAGATTCTTGGCCCACAGACCGCCAAGCCCACCCGCCACAGTCAACAGGCCGGTCATAATGAGCGCCACCAGCGAGGCGGTTTCCATCACCGGCCCTCCCTGACGAATTCACCCAGGGCGCGCAGCTGCGCTTCCAGGCCCCTGGACCAGGCCCCGTAATCGCGCACGTGGGCCAGAAGGTCTTCGGGCGTCACGGGGCGTCCCGGAAGTAATCCGGGGCCAGGGGCGGGGGCGGGTCTGGAGCCGTGGTCAGCTCCGGCGGCACCGGCGTTTTGGGGCAAAGCACCGCCGCCGTAACCGAGTGCTTCGTTGTACAGGCGCACGAAATCAGGGCCAAAGCTGCAACCAGCAGCACCAGCTTGCGCGGCATTGCGTATCCTCCGGGTGATGGATTGGGTCTGGGCGGCAATTTGCTTCTTCGCGCCCTGGAGCTTCACGGCCAGGCCATTTGCCCTCTTCGTTTCGACCTCCAAACGCTCGCGGGCCTCAGCCTCCGCCTTGGCGTATGCCTCGGCGTATTCCTCCTTGAGGCTGGCCACCTCGGCTTCGCGGGCCATGTCGGCACGGGAATATCCGGCCCAGTACCCGCCGCCGAAGATGGCCAGAGCCAGCAGGATGGGCACCGAGGGGCTAGCGAACACGGCACACCCCCCGGCCCCAACCGGCGGTGGCGTAGACCGGCTCCAGCTCTAGCAGGATGCGGCGGGGGTATCCCCGGTTCTCTTTGTACGCGGCCGGGTTTCGTCCGGCGTTAAAACGCTCCACGGAATCGAACCATTCTAACGGGTCCGCTCCGCGCTTGCGGGCCAGGGCCTTGTCCTTGCCCACCCAACCAAGCCCGCCGTTGTAGGCCGATAAAGTCATGGCCATACGGTCGCAGGGCGTACTGGCCTCCACGCGCTCCCAAAGCCAATGGTCATAGGCGGCCAGCGCTCGAAGCGCCCAGCCGGGGTTGTAGGGTTGGGCATCGGCAAGTTCCGGGTCTATGTTGCCCATCCACCTGGCGGTCGCGGGCATGAACTGGGTGAGGCCTTGAGCGCCTACTGGGCTTTTAGCGTCAGCGCGCCAGCGGCTTTCTTGATGGATTTGAGCCGCGAAGGTGGCCACCGGGGCATCAAGGCCCCAGTGGACACGGGCGCACCTGGTCAGGTCCGCCCGGTAGCGGGCGGCCTGTGCGGGGATAATCTTCGTGGTGGGCGATGACGACGTGGTGAGTTGGGCCGCGCCGCGCTCACCGAACAACTGACCAGCCGAGGCTATCGACACAAGGACGATAAGCACGCAGGCGAAGAGTTCCACTAGCAACGGGGTAAGACGCGGTCTCATGGCTACAGCCCAAGCCCCACAGCCAACATGCAAAAGCCGATGACCAGAGCCCGGCGAATCAGGGCGGCAGCGAATACAGCCTCGTAACCTGCTACGATGGCGTGGTCGGCCTCGGACTCCTTAAAGCCCTGGTAGTTCTGCCAGTTGCGGGCGAGGTAGCCGGTCGGGCGCGAATAGGGAAAAAGCATCACGTCCAGCCAGTAGCCGAGGTAACCCGCCAGCAGCACCAGGGACACCTTGTAGAGGGCCACGGGCAACTGCGCCGGGGATAACAGGGCCACAACCGCAAGGGCGGCCACAGCGGCTACTCCGCACAGAATCATGCGGAAGGGGTTGGCGCTGGCGCGCTGGTCGAAGAAGGTTTTGATGTCGGCCTGGTAGCGTTTGGCCAGGAGTATCAAGGCCGCCAATCCGGCCAGGATCGTAAGCAAGGCGATGAGTTTGAGTTCCATTTCCGCACTCCATTGTTTTCATTTGAGGCGGAAACGAACCCGCCCCCGTCGCCGCCTAAGTAGGCGGCCGACGGGGGCAGTGATAGTTGAAAGGGTTCAGTAGGCGGCTTATTGCTGAGCTGACGTATCAGGCGACAGAGTACCGGCCTTCCTCTAAGCGACGAACTTGCCCCAGACTGGCTAGGGTTTCCAGTAGTTCGGCCACGCGTTCGCGCTTGGCTCGCTTGAAAGCCTTTGCGATCTGCTCCGCGTTCACGGGCTTGGATTGAGCGGCCAGGACTGCGGCCACGGCGGTGGCCTGCTCCGGCAAAGTATTTGGCCAGGGGATGATGGCTTTCTTGACCTTGGCTGGCATGGCGACCAAGCCGGAAGGCAACTGCACGGTTCTGGGGGCTTGCGGGGCCTGATATTCGGGGCGCAGCCAGCGGATGAGGCCTTGGGCTTCCTCGACGAGGCGTTCCTGATTGAGGGCCAAGAGACGCGAAAGGACTTCTTGTTCTTCAAGACCAGCAGGCCAGCCGTAGGCCTCGGCCACGGCGTCGTCGAGGTCTTCATGGAACTCAAGAAGCAACCCCACGAGCCCCTTTTCTTTGATGTCGCGTTCTTCTTCTGTGAGGTCACGTTCTTCACGCAACGATTCGAGGACGTTGTAAAGCTTTGTCAGGGTCAGCTCCGGGAACATAGCCAGCCGTTCCTTGCGGTGGGCGTCAATGCGCTCTGCAAGGTCTCGAATGCGAGCTTTAAAACCCGGAGCCGGAGTAGGCGGAAAGGGGAAGGTCTCGAAACAACGGGTTTTGTTATAGCGGGGGGTGTGCCCAACCCCCAAGCGTCCACCTGCCTCAACTGCCCACAATCCATGGAATCTACTCGAAAGCACACCCAGGTTATAGGCGTCCTCACTGGCGACGTTCACGAGCATGTTGTCCGGCAGTATCGCTGCGTCAAGGAACTGGAAAACCCTGTGTTTGGCTGTTTCCACGGTTGCAATGTAACGGGATAGGCCTGCCAAGGCCGGGCGGAAGGTTTCCCTTGGCTTCCCGAATAGCCACCACTTTTTGGCATAGCCCGCAGCGTCCTTGGTTTTTGATGCATTTGCATCCCGATCGGGTTTCACCCTGTCGTGCAACCATTCGTAGACCTCGGGGTACCGGTCGCGTACTTCATTCTCGCTCAGACCGAAGCAGTCGATGACCATGACCCCGCGAGAGTTTGCCGTCAGGTCCCGGCCGTTGACATAAGGCCGGATGTGTTTCTCAAGTCCGGGCCTCTTGCCCAGGCCAAGAATTGCGGCCTGCTCTGGGGTAACGATGAACCCCGCGCCGTGAAGTTTGACACCTGGACAACTCAAATTCTCGTTGGCTTTTAGCCCCTCGGCAATGGTTAGGTCAGCTCCGATGGAAAGGTCAGGGTTGATTCTCCCAAAGTATTCCAGCAGTTCCACACTTACCTCACCATGTTCGCCCGGCTTCTCGGCAGTAACCCGGCAAAGGCGGCCATCTGAATGCCCCGCCTCCCCCACGGTCATGCTGATTCGCACGTCAGCCGCGCCGCTGTCGTCTTTCCAAGGATGATCCGGCACGGCGTAGACAATGCTTACGGGGTGCTTGGCATCGGCAAGAAAAGGTTCCACAACCCGACGGTTGAAAGTCTGGGTCATGGAGTTGGTAGTGATGAAACCGAAACGCCGGAGCTTGCCATCGTGCGCAGCCAAAGCGGCTTTATACCACCAAAACATGACAAAATCCGCTGATTTCGGCACCTTCGGGTAGGCTTTATGGATGGCTTCAAAGTAAGCTTCTCCGAATCCGTCGCGCTTATCCTTTCCCCCAAGGAATGGCGGATTCCCCACGATGTAATCCGCTTCCGGCCATTGGAAGGGCTTGGGGTCTTTGAAGCGCATGACAGGCGCTTGTTTGGTCTCGTCAGGCAAGGGTTTACCTGTGGCCGGGTTCACCTTGGTGCTCATTCCATCCCAGCGCATGAGTGGGGAGCCATCCTTGCCGATGACTGGCTCAAGACCGCCATGGTTTATGAGCGCGTCATGCCATTGGATATTTCCGAAGTTCTGAATAACCGGAACGGGGGGCTGCACATCGCCCTTGGTCCGGAAGTGCCATTGCAGGTATCCGATCCAAAGTACCAGCTCCGCGATAGCCGTAGCCCTGGGATTAAGCTCCAGTCCGAGCAATTGACGGGGGTCCACGGTGAGATTCTTCATCTCCGCAAGGAATGCCTGCGATAACCCCTCCCGCCCCAGATCGCTCTCATAATCCAATACCTCGGCTTCCAGTCGTTTCAGGTGCTCCAGACTCACATACAGAAAATTCCCAGTGCCGCAGGCCGGATCAAGTACTCTGATCTGTGTGAGGCGCTTATGGAAATCCTTCACCGCCTCCCAGGCTTCAAGCTGCTTGCCCTGGTGAAACAACAGCGTGGCAGCGGCCTGAACGCCGTTCCATTCCTCCCGCAACGGCTCGATGACGGTTGGTAGCACCAAACGCTCGACATAGGCACGAGGGGTGTAGTGCGCCCCCAGCTTGTGACGGACTTTGGGGTCGAGGGCCTGCTCCAAGAGCGTGCCGAATATGGCGGGCTCAACGTCGCGCCAGTTGGCTTTTGCCGCCTCAAGCAGCATCACGAGCTGGTTTCGGTTGAGCGGAAGAGCTTTGGCTTCCTTGAAAAGCCCGCCATTGAAATGGATCACTTCTTCCTGAAGGGCTACGCAAAAGCCGCCCGAATTCATCTTTGTCCACAGCTCTTCACATGTGGGGACAAACCCCGACGGTTTCTCCAGAAGCACGCCGAGCAGGCTGGAGAAACAGCCTTTGGGCAAGAGTCCAACATCCTCGGCGAACATGGTGAACAGGCAGCGCATCAGGAATGCAGACACCACTTCAGGCGCATGTTCGATTTCCAGGGATTTAGCTAGGCGGGCTAGGCTCGCGGCGACGCTGAGCGTCACTTCCGCCTGGCGTCGGCTGGGGTCCAGGCTCATAGGATCGAGCCAGACGGTTCTCAGCAGTTCCCGGACGGTCGGGTCCTGCAAAGCTTCTATCTGGATGCGGTGGTTCTTGGGGTCCGGGAAGGGTGTATAGGTAGCGCCAGTAAGGGTGAATTCCGAATACAGCTCGAAGCAGTGCCCTACATCGGCCACGATAAGAAAGGGTGGACGCCCCTCGGAAGCAGGCAACGCGCGGGCATAGGATTCCGCCTGGTTCTTAGCCCGGACCATGGCGGTTTTCCAAGCACCTGTGCCACGCTTGATACCGGCCTTGGAACCAACGCCGGGAAGGAATACCTGCTGCACGGCATCTTCCTGGGCCTGCTTGGATTCCAACACGAAGGCCCCTCGTTTGTAGAAGTCGATGAAGCCGGAACTCTTCGTGCCGTCGCCGTGTTTGAAAATGACTTTGCGCTCGAATCCGTAAGTGGTTTCCGTGAATTGGTTGGCTTTTTCAGGAGGCGGCAATTCAAGCAGACGGCAAAGGTCTACGAGAAAAGGTTGGGAGTTGGCTCTTTCCGAACCGCTGGAGGCCCTCCACTCGGTGATAAAGCGTTCCATATCGTCAGCCATAGGGAACGCTTATGCTACGCCGCGCAATTCCGGTCAATCAAGCAAGTCAGGCTCGGTCTTTCAAAACAGGCTAAGCTTTTGCGTTTCCGGTTTGGGTAGGGTTTTGAGGATGTCCCAAACACGCCTGTCCGTGAGCTGGTACTTCCTGGCCAACTCGTTGACGATGACTGTGGTGGACACCCCGGCCCGGATCGCCGCCGTGGCTTCCTCATTTATGGCGGCATCACGGTGTTCCTGGATGCTTCTGGCCCCGCGCGGGATATACAGTTCCGTGCCGCCGTAATGGTAAATCAGTAAGTCCGCCGCCGCCTCGCCGATCACTGCCACCAGCATACGGTAGCGGATTTCCCCCTGTGCAGTTTCGCGCTTTGGCACCGGGAAAGTGGTGCCTCCGAGCTGGCGCACCAGCTCGGAGGCGACGGCCTGCCCTACCAGGGGAACCAGGTCGGCGATGAAGGAGGAACGGACGGCCGAAGGCATAGTTACGCTGTTCTTCCGTGGCGCTTGGCGTCCTTGCTCAAGGCGGCGATGATGCCTTGCAGTTCCTTCGGGGTGCAGAATGCCAGCTTGTCGCGCTTATACATGCGCAACACCATGGCTTCGGCGTAGGCGTCCGGCCGATTGGCCTCCGCGAGAAGAGCCGTGATCTTTCCCCTGAGCGCGGCCTTACCCTTTGGAGGAGCGGGTTTCTTGTCCGGGCTCCAGCCAAGGCGGCGGAACTCGGCAACCACGCGCACCAGCTCCTGATATGCGCAATCCCCGGCGGAACGCTGGCCCGTGGTTCGTTCCAGGACGGACCTGTATGTGTCGTTGTCCAACCCCAAGTCCTTCTTGGCGATATGGACCTTAGCCAACAGGCTCTTTCGGCTCTCGATCCTCTTCATGATGCAACCTCGGGGGGTTTACGCTGAACTTGCTTTTCCTGCGCCTCGCGCCAGGCGTCCAAAACCGGGCAACAGTCCGTGCAGTTCGGACCGTGTGTCCGGCAGGACATGCACGGGTGATTGTCAGGAGGATCGACCGGCTGGCAGTGGTAGGGAAAGCCAAACATCACTTTACTCCATGTGGCTGCTCGTCAGGCCAGGCGCGCCACCGCCTGGCGACCGCCCAACTCAGGGCGGTTTCGCTTCACATTGCCGCCAAATCCAAGGCGATGGGCATGTACTTGCCATCCTCGCGGCGCTCGTAGACCCGGACATAGGTCTTCGATCCGGCCACCCGCAGGCTGTCCGAAACGGCCTGCATGGCCTGAACCCAGCGGGCATCGCTAATGTTCAACCGCCGAAGGCCAAGGACGCGGCCGGTGTTGATCCGGCCTTCCTTGTCCACCTGGAAGGCGTCGTTGATGAGTGCCTTGAGTTCGTCGCGGCTGCCCTCGGTCCACTCGGTGATGCACTCGTCGATGAGCGCCTTGGCGGCCTGGAGCCGTTCGTCGAACACCAGCGTCTCGCTCACCTGACGCTGCACCTTGAACCGGCCATCGTAGGACACCAGGGTCAAATTTCCCTTGTCCCCGCCGATCTTGGCTCCATACTTCTCGGCCGAGAGCTGGACGAAGGCAGCCATGTCGCCCATGGCGTCGTCGCGGAATTGGGCCATGGACTCCCGGAGGGCCTGCGCCTTGCCCACCACTTCGAGCACCAGTTCATGCCGGGCTTTGTCCACGTCCTTCACCATGCCCACGGGCACCAGACGGCCTTGAGCGTCTTCCATGTATCCGTCTGGAATCTGGTTCACTGGATAACCTCCTTGGTTTTGCCGGGGTCGCGCTCCATGGTCTTGGCTTCGTCATCAAGGCGGTTGAAGCAGGTTTCCAGTTCCCGGCGATAGGGTTTCGGGGTCGCAATCATGAGCGCCACCAGCATGAGCTGAATGGTGCGCAGTCTGAGCAGGGTCATACCGCCCTCCTTTCGGGTTGAGCGTTCTCGGGTTTGTTGGGGCAGCCCTGGCAAGCCCGCCACAGCCTCAAGGCTCCGGGGCTGGAGGTTGGCATCGTTCCGGAATTGTCTGCGCATTCGGCCGCGCTCACCGGCCGACCCAGGTGCGGGCAATCCGTGGTGCCAAGCACCTCCAACACCTTGGCGGCCAGTTTCTCTGTGCCGCCGGGATACTTGCCAGCCAGGGCCAGGCTGATGGACGGACGGGAGTACCCAAGCCTCCGGGCCGTGGCCGCTATGCTAGAGCGTTCGGCTTCGCTGGAAAGAAGAGCCAGCCAATCACGCATGGATGGCCTCCTTGCTCTGCTTGGGTATCGCGAACTCCTCACTGGTGTTGTGGTCCCGCAAAATGCGGGTGGCCTTGTTCCAGGCCGGAGCCTCGGGTCCGGTGTCCTTGTCGCGCTTGAGCCGGAAACGGCGCTGTCCGGCCTCGCCTCGACGGGGCAAACGCTGAAGGTATCCGGCGGCCTCAAGAGCCGAGAGGTAGTTGCGCAGGTTGTCTGCGGCGTAAGGTTCGCCGCCGTCGCACAGGGTGCTCAACACGTCGTCCAGGCTGAATCCGTCGCGCATGCGGATGAAGCGCCAGGCTTTGGCCCGGAGTGTCTGGCCTTGGCGGCTCATGGCCGATCCGTTGCAGGGTCCGGAAATGATCTCGCGCCTCGTGGCAAGAGCGGCACGCCCAGCCTGGGTGATCTCGTGGACGCCCTCGACGGTGGTGATGAATCCCCGCTCGCGCAACGCGCCCAGGCAGCCGGTAACGTCGCGTGAGGGCTTGCCCAGGGCGGCCGCGATCTTCCGCGTAAGGCGGGGGCCGTCCGCTAGGGCGTTTAGGATGGTACGCCCGTTCCAGGCCATCTAACGCCCCCCGGCCTTGCGCACGCTCTTAGTGGTGCGGCTGACCCAATCGTAGGAGAGGGGAGTGTCTTCCAAGTCGGCGACGTCCACGCCTTTCAGGCCGTTCAGCTTGGCGATGCGCTCGATTGTCGCAATAACGTTCAGCACTTCCCGCATGCGTCCGCCCGATATGCGATGCACTTCGGCCTTGAGCGCGCCGCTCAAGGTGACCTCAGACAGCTGCTCGCAGGCGTGGGCCACGTCCGACTGGGTGGCGGGCTTGAACTCCACCGCATGCGCTATGCGGCTGTTGATCTGTTTGTGCCTGGCCACCAGCTGTTGGATTCTCTCCATGCCGATGAGCACCACCGTCACTTCGGCCCGGTCCGAGAGGTCGCGAACCTTTTCCAGGGCTGCGGCGTTCTTGTGGAGGGTGAATTCGGCCTCGTCGATCACGATGGGCAACTGCGCCTCAATCACTCGTTCAAGTAGGCGGCCGAAGAGTTGCTGCGCTGTGCCGCTGGGGTCCACCCTGAGAGTCTTGGCCAGCTCCACCAGGAAGTATTTCGGGGTCCAGTCCACGTTGGCGCGCAAAAACACGGCTCCGGTTTCGCTGGCCCAACGCTCTACGATGCAGCTTTTGCCGAAGCCGGGGAACCCGTGAACAAGCATCATTCCCGCTTCGGCGGCCCCGCGCTGTTCCACGGCCTGTATCCCTGCCGTAAAGTGCGAGTAGTTTTCGGTTTTGACGAATTGCTTACGCATGACTTCTCCCGCGTTTGTCTATTTCGCTTGGGCCTGAACGGTGGAACCGTCCCAGGCTATGCCTTCGTAACGGTAGTAATCGTGCAGGTCCGCGTAGTGCGGAGAGCGCACATATTCGGCCGCCCAGTCGTCATCCGCGCCGGTCCAACGGTCCCGGTTGCGCATGAGCCAGGCGTAACGTTCTTGCACGCTCGTAAAGAGAGGACGTCTTGCGGGTGCGGCGGCTTCTGCGGGTTTGATGACGGGCAAGTCCAACACCACGGGCTTCGGTGCGCTGAGGGTGTCCGCCACAAGGGTGTCGTACTGGGGCGCTTCCGGCAGCTGGACGGACGCGCCCGGAGCGATCCGTGCGACTTTGTCCGCAAGGCGGCTGATTTGGGCCTTGGCCCGCCTGTCACGTGCGGCCTCAACCTGGTTTTGGGGAAAATAGGGGATGGAGTTTCCGTCGAGCACGGCGGTACAGATTTTCTCGCCCCTGGTGGTCCAGGCGTATACCCGTGAGGAATCCCAAATGTCGTAGCGGACTTCCACATAATCGCCGTGGAAGTCGGCCAAATCTTCAGAGTAATAGCTGCCGTTGAACAGCTGCACCATGCCGTTGCGCACTTTGCGAGGAATGCCCGGCATGAACAGCTCGTCCTTGATGGACTCGGCCACCCGCACCGGCTCCCAGTTGCGCAGTTCGTAATTGCGCCAGGCTTCATCCGGGGACAGATGCCGACGCCTCCCTGTGGAGCTGTTCTCGATCTTGGGCAGGCCACGATGCGGGGTGGCGTTGTATTCCTCCACGCGGGCCAGCATTGCGGTCTTGAACGCTTCCCAGGTGGGCAACAGATTTGATTTTCCGAGCTTGTTGATCTCCGCCCGAGTGATCTTGTAGACCTTCTTGCCCGCATCGACGTCCATGTCCGCGTGCATGCTGGACGGCAAACGTTTGGCCACCGGGCCGCAGATGGTTTTCACGGCGCGCTCCATCAGGCCCTTGCCTTGCGGGCGTCCGGGGATGCTGTTGCGCATTTCGATGCCCAGGCGGGCCAGCATGCCTGTACTTTCGCTTCGCATAAGCGCGTTTTTGTAGCCGGAGCCGTTGTCCGTGTAGAGGATGGCCGGAATCCCGCCGAACAGGCAGGCCATGCGCAGGGCGTCCAATACGGTGAAGGCGCTTTCGGCCAGCCCCAGGGACAACCCCACGCACCGGCGCGTGGCCACGTCGATCACCAGGGTTATTTCCGGCTTGAAGGGCTGGCCGTGAAGTGGGTGCTGAATTTCCCCGTCGAAGGTGGTTCCGTCGGCCGTGTACACGTCGCCGGGCCAAAGTTCATCGGTCTTACGCCGCTTGTGCGGACGAAGCTTAAGCAGAGCGTTGCCGGTGGCGCGTCCGACTTCCCTGTCCGGAAGGGCCACCTTGTCCAGCCAGCGGCGAACGGCGAAAATTGAGGGCTGCTTGCCCTTGTATTCGTCGGCGAACCGCCGGTAGGCGTCAGCAATGGTGGGCTTTTGCGGCTGCTGGAATATGGCCAGGAAGGCTGGAGCCCAGGCGGGCACGGTCATGTCCTTGCCCTGGTGCCTGGGAACCAGGGCAGCCTCGCCGCCCTCGGCGAACAAGGAGCACCACTCATACAGGCGGCGGCGAGAAAGACCGCGATGCTCACCGTTGCCATAGCGGTCATTGGCTACGGCAACAGCTTTGGCCAACGATGGGGAAAGCTTTCCTTTAGTGGAAGCCTCCACAAGTTGCCGGATGGCCTTTTCCTTCTGCACGGCCTGGGAGACGCGTTCGATTTCTCTAACGAAGAGGAGACGCGCTAACGCCGTATCCCGCTGTTTCTGGGAGAACTTGCTAAAAGTATCAGGGATGGCCGGGGCGTGCGCCAAAGTATCCTGCGGGTCTGATGCAATCATGGCCGCTGCAATGGCGTCGCGCGTGTCAGTCGGCATTGAGGCGAGGAGCCATTCATTCCCTCCGCCTCGCCCCTGACGCTTGCGGGCTTGCCAGTCTTCACGCTTAGCTCGGCGCAGGACCGAGCTGACCACAACGCTAAGGAATCCGGCAAGTTCCTGGGAAGTGTATGCGTCTGCCATGGATAAGCTCGTTAAGCAGCTTTCTTCGTGGTCAAGCATTCAGGCAGATGGAGCCACTGCGCCGGGCAGCCCAGGTAGCGCATGTGAAGGAGCACTTTTTTATTGTTGCGCATGCCCAGGAGGGTCTCCCTCACAAGATTTCTGCTCACGCCCACCTCGCGACCAACAGCGGCCATTGAAAGACCGTTTGAGGCCAGGAATTCACGGATGCGCCAAAAATTCCTTTTCTTATCCGACCGGTTGCTCACCGCAGTTCCTCCAAAATTTCTTCCTCCAGGCGACGCTTCGCTTTGGCCCTGGCCTTGTTTTCGATGCAAGCGCGCCCGTAGTCGCGCAGTTTCCTGTCCTCGTGTGTCATCACATCCACGCCCAGGGGACGAAGCATCGCCTGAATCGCTCTAAGGTCCCCGGTGGCCAGACAAAGGGCCAAAACCGCGAGAATTGATGGCGGGTGATCACGATCCGATGGCGAGAGCCATTTATCCAGGGTGTCCTTGCTGATGGAGCGGGTATTTCCTGAGGTCAGACGGACGTTGGCACTTCCGGCCAAGGCGTTTAGCCGGTCCACCAAGAGCTTGCGGCCCTCTTCGCTCGCACCTGCGGCGGAGTTCATGGCCGCCCTGATGGCTTGAACAACACCGGCCAGCGAGGTGGTGTCGTCGTCAAAGAGATTGAGCTGCCGCATCGTTCACCTTTTGCTCGAACCAGCGTCCAAAATAGACTCGTCGCTGGACGTTGACCCTTGGTTGACGGGCAGGTAGAGAAAGAGGTGACTTGACTAGTGTTTTTGTCTACCGCCCACGGCCCTTGTTTGCCTATTTTTAATAGCAAATGCAAGTAAAAATAGGCGCAAAAGTTAAATGTAGGCAAATTTTACAGAATAATTAGTTATTATATATGATTATGACAAACTGATGGCGCAAGGCTTCACGCAAAACTTCACCACGGGAACATTTGCATAATGACCATCAAATCGAGAATTCTAAAGGCTCGCGGGGATGAAAGCAGGGCTTCGTTCGCTAGGCGGGTCGGCGTGAACGTCAACACCTTGCGGAACTATGAACAAGGTCTCTCTCTGCCTAATTCTGACATATTAGCCCTAATCTGCGCTGAGTACGGCCTCAATCCAGCTTGGTTGCTGTTGGGTGAAGGCCCAATGAATGTGGGGGAACAGGCTGGAGCGCAGTCACACGAGGGTTCAGAAATATCGTCCATTCCAGCAGGAGGAATGGACGCCTTATGGAAGGAAAATCGAGATTTGCGCCAGGAGAACCGGGAACTTCGCCAAGAGAACCGCGCGCTGCTCAAGGAAAACGCCGATCTGCGCGTCGCGGTTGCAGAACTGAAGCCTCGTGGGGCTCCATCGGTAGACACTACGGATGAGCACGACAATAAGGCGGCCCGTAAGAGCGCCTAACGGAAAATGCTTAGTATATAAACTATATTGATAGATTTTTTGTAGGACGTAGTTATTTTCCCAGGGTTGCCCGTATAGCGAATCAGGTTATTGAACGCAATAATTTATTTATTGTTTACGGGTAGTTGTAATTTGATATCGGCTTGCCGCATTCAACGGTGTCCTTCTCATAAAAAGCCATATCTCTAGCGGACTAGTGCCATTTCTCGTGCAAAATCCGAATATAATGGCATCAGTTTCGACTGATCGGTGCCAAATCCGATAACCACGCCTATCTAGCCACAAATCCTGGCGTGGCTTGGCTTCCCGCCGATTTCTCGATCACATCTGTTAGTGCCAAACTGCTCGCCTCCCCAGTTCTGCCCCAAAACCATACAGGCAACTTTCCGATCTCGTCCGCGCTTACAGATGCGCACGTGCTTGGTTTCCTGAGCCTTTATACAAAGGAAATTGGAGCGCCTCTTCGTGGCCCATTGGGTAGGGCGGAAAAAACCGCAACTAAGATTCCGGCTACTTAGGGGGCTCAAGTAGGGGTTTCCCACCTTGTGAATAACAAGGAAGTGATAAACTAGTTAATTGAACCAAGTCATATGATTCAGGATAGGTCATCTGAAAATGTAACCCCGTAAAATGAAGGTCAGATGATCAGAAAATGACGGCTGGCATGTAAAAATACGATCTTCATGTGAGAAGAGGGAATGGATTGACGGCCATCCGTTGTCAGTTGCCCATCCGAGATCATGTAACCGGAAATGAACCTGAGAAAACTATAGCGGAGTCAATTGTTACGGACGCAAACAAATCCTTGATCAATCAGGGAAAGCTTCATAGTGACCCCGACCTCCAATCGTACTGATGAAGACACTTCATCCGGAACATTGGAGATGAGAAGTCCATGAGCAAATAATGTTAGGCGCTCCGGCAATCGGCGGTTCCCAATAGAAAGGTTGCTAGATTATTATGAATAAATTGCGCATAGCCGTAGCACTCGGTACACGCCCCGAGGTCATCAAGCTTGCGCCAGTGGTCAAGGCCATGCGCGCCCGGGCGGACGCCTTCGATGTGTCGGTGATCTCCACCGGCCAACACCGGCAGATGCTCGACCAGGCCCTGGCCCCCTTCGGATTGGAGGTAGAGAGGGACCTGCGCCTCATGCGCGACAACCAGACCCTGCCCGACCTCACCGCGGCGACGCTCACCGCCATGACCTGCGCGCTCCAGGAGTTCAAGCCCCAACTGCTCCTTGTGCAGGGCGACACCACCACGGTGCTCGCGGCCACACTTGCCGCCTTCTATCAAAGGATACCCGTGGGGCACGTGGAGGCCGGGCTGCGCAGCCACGACCTGGCCAATCCCTATCCCGAGGAAGCCAACCGCAAAATAACCAGTGTTTTGGCTGAACTGCACTTCGCACCAACCTCAGGCGCACGCGACGAACTGATGCGTGAGGGCTATCCGGAGCGCAACATCGTGGTGACTGGCAACACCGTGGTGGACGCTCTCCTGGAACTCGCGGCCATCCCGTACAACACTGCCGGGACGCCTTTGGAAGGGCTTCCCCTGGATGGCAAGCGTCTGGTGTTGGTCACTTCCCACCGTCGCGAATCCTTCGACGGAGGTCTGGAGCGCATCTGCCTGGCCCTGCGCGACCTGGCCCACGCCTTCCCGGATGTAGCCCTGGTCTACCCAATGCACCTCAATCCAAATGTGCGCCAAGTGGTGCAGACCGTGTTGGGTGATTGTCCCGGCGTGCATCTGGTGGAGCCACTTGACTACCCGGGAATCATCCATCTGATGCAGCGTGCGGAGCTGATCCTCACGGATTCCGGCGGGATCCAGGAGGAGGCCCCCACCTTCGACACTCCGGTGCTTGTGCTGCGCACGGTCACCGAACGTCCCGAAGCCAGCCTGAACGGACAGGCCATCCTGGTGGGCGTGGACAGAGCGCGCATCGTCACAGAAGCCTCGCGAATCCTCTCGGACCCCAAGGCCCGCGAGGCCATGACCGGGCGAGGCAACCCCTACGGCGATGGCCGCGCCTCCGAGCGCATTGTCCAGGCGGTGTTGCGCTGGTCCGGCGGCAGCTATCCCCTTCTGGAGCCTAGCGAGCAGTTCAATTTGAAGCTGTCCTGGTAACAAGATGATGTGGGATTTTGATCTGATTGCTCCGTTCGCCCTGCTGGGGCTCAAGCTCGTGCTCATCGCCCTGAGCATCGTCTTCTTCCTGAGCGGCATAGACGAACTCTTCTTCGATTTCGTCTACCTGGTGCGCTTAGTGTACCGCAGATTGTTCATTTTGCCCAAGTTCGAGCCGCTGACTGAGCAAAAGCTGCTGTCCGTGCCCGAAAAGCTGATAGCTGTCATGATTCCATGCTGGGACGAGTCCGCAGTGATCCGCAAGATGCTCACCAACACCATTCGGAGCGTAAACTACTCGAACTACTATATCTTTGTGGGAACCTATCCCAACGACCAGGCCACCCAGCGCGAGGTGGAGATCGCCCGCGAGAGTTTCGACAATGTCCAGCGAATCGTCTGCCCAAAGGACGGCCCCACCAACAAGGCCGATTGCCTCAACTGGGTCTACGAGGGCATCAAGGTTTTCGAGAAGGACAACAACCTCACGTTCGAAATCTTCGTGATGAACGACTCCGAGGACATCGTCCATCCGCTCTACCTCAAGCTCTTCAACTACCTGATTCCGGCCAAGGACATGGTGCAGTTGCCCGTGTTTCCATTGCCTGGGGTGTGGTGGAACCTCACGCGCGGGCATTACCTGGACGAGTTCGCCGAGAACCACTGCAAGGACATGACCGTTCGCGAAGTGCTGAGCAAGAGCGTACCCTCGGCCGGGGTGGGCAGCGCCTACAGCCGGCGCGCGCTGGATACTCTGGCCGCGGAATCCAACAACCAGCTCTTCAACATCAATTCCCTCACCGAGGACTACGATTTCGGCATGCGCCTTGGAAAACACGGCTTCAAGCAGATTTTCGTACGCCACGCCATCCTGCGCAAGGTCAAGAAACGCGGGATATTCGGCCGCCCCCGGGAGGGGATTCGCCGCGAGTACGTGGTCATCCAGGAGTTCTTCCCCGGCACCTTGAGCACGGCCATCCGGCAGAAATCCAGATGGGTCATCGGCATCGCGCTCCAGGGCTGGGCATCCATCGGGTGGCAAGGCAACTTCTGGACACGCTACATGCTCGCGCGCGACCGAAAGTCCCTCCTGACCAACCAGGTGAACATGCTGGGCAACATGCTCGTGCCCATCATCGGGGGGTTCTGGCTCTACAGGGCGCTCGACCCGGAGGGATACAGGTATCCGCCCCTGGTGGACACGGATTCGCCTCTCTGGATTATGCTGTACATCAACATGTTCTTCCTTCTCTGGCGCATGTTGTGGCGTGGCCTGTACACCACGCGCATCTACGGCCCGTGGCAGGGGCTTCTGTCTGTTCCACGCCTTTTCTGGGGGAACTTGATCAACTTCTGCGCCACAATGCGCGCACTGCGCATGTATGCCCGCTACCTGGTCACCGGCAAGATCATCGCCTGGGACAAGACGGCCCACGTTTACCCCTCCGAAGAAGAAATGCGTGCCTATCGCCGCCGCCTGGGCGACCTGCTGCTGGACAAACGTTACATTACGGTCCACCAGTTGGATGAGGCCCTGGAACAACAGAAAAAGACCGGCCGCGCCCTGGGCGATGTGCTGCTCTCCCTGGGGCTCATAAAGGAGGACGACCTGGTGCAGACCCTGGGAACGCAGTTCCGCCTGAGCACTTCCCAGATCGACCCCTATGCCGTTCCTCTGAATGTGCTGGGCCTTATCCCCAAGGAAATAGCCCAGAGAAACGACATCTTCCCCCTAGGGCTGGATACCGCCGGGGCGTTGCGGGTCGCCGTGCTGAGCCCCCTGGGAAGCGCGGATCGCAGCCGCCTGGAAGAGGCCCTGGGGCGTCCTCTGGAGATGGTTCTCACATCCAAGAGCAATATGGCCTTTGCCCTGCAACGCGGGTATGAACGGCTGCAGGTCGAGGATGTCCCCGCGTCCTGCCACCTGGGGGAACGCCTGCTGCAAGAAAGCGTGATCACCTCGGAACAGTTGGACAGCGCCCTCAGAGAACAACGAGGGAGCTATTCGCGTCTGGGAGACATACTTGTCATGGAAGGGCTCTTGCCGTTCAAGCGGCTCCAGCAAGCCATATCGGACTTTTTCCAGAGTGGAAGCCCCACTGGCCGTTTCGGCAATTTTCTCGTAGAGAATTCCTACATCACGCAAAGCCAACTGGACCATGCGTTACGAATCCAGACGGCCAAAGTACGCCTCCTGGGTGACATCCTGGAGGGCATGGGTGTGAAGAACGCGTCCATCAAGGACGCTCTCGCTAAAAAGTGCGAACAGGTCTAGGAGCGGAGCTGAGGCGGATGCACGTTTTGGATTCCATGGTGAGGCGAGGCCCTCACCGTGCCCCTACTCCGCAGGCCCGAACAGGATGGCGTCATGCCTTTCGCATGGCCCTCCTGGCGCTTGCCACCGCGTTCATGTTCTTCGTTCTCCATGTGCCGGTTGCCGAGGCCCAGACTTTACCGGACTCGGTGGTGCTGGAGGGTAACTGGTTCACGCGAGAGCTCACCCGTCTGCGCTCATTCCCGCACCTGGACAAGGCCTACCGTCTGCTCTCCCAGGGGCGCCGTACCGATGCCGTTGCCGAATTCGCTCAATACCTGGAGATAGTCCCCACCGATTTCAAGGTGCAGGAACTCTTCGTCAACCTCTTGGCCGACGAGGGCCGCATCGACGAGGCCCTGGGCCGTGCCGACGCCATCCTCAAGGATCATCCGGGCTTGGCCAAGCTCCGTCTCGTGCGGGCCAACCTTCTTTCCCGCCTGAACCGCGACACCCCGGCGGCAGCGGATTACGAACTCTTGCTTCAAGACCCGGCCCTGGACCAGGAATCCGCACGCCAGGCCTTGGCCGGGCTGGCCGCCATACGGCTGCGCCAGAAGCGGTATGCACAGGCCCTGGAACTCTTAGACGCGATGAAGAGCGGGGCGGACTCCCCCGTGGCGATGCTGTTGCGTTCGCAGGCGCTCCTGGGGCTTGGCCGTGCTCCTGAAGCGTTGATTCTGCTGGAACGAGTCCTGGCCGGCGCCCAAACGCCCAAAGACAAGACGGACGCGCTGGCCGTTCTGGCTCAAGGGCTCACCGATATGGGCGATCTGGACGGGGCCAGGGAGCGTCTGCTGGAGAGCCTTCGGATACTGCCGGATACTCCCGCGACTCTTCGCGCCTTGGCTGATAACGCAATGCGACGCAAGGAGCCCGGCCAGGCAGTGGAATATGCGCGTAAGGCACAATCCCTTGAAACCACACCCGCCGCTCGTGAACTCTTTGCCAACGCCCTGATCCAGGCGGGCAGGCCGGGCGAGGCGGCGCAAATCTTTGCGGAACTGGCCTCCTCGGCCAAGGGCCCGGCTGAACGCGAACGCCAGCTCATTCGACAGGCCAACGCCCTCTCCCTGGCCGGAGACGATGCGGCCGCCACGGAAATCTTCGCGCAGGCGGCAGGGGGGGACAAACCCGTGTCCGCCCTGGAAGGACTCGCCTCCAGCCTGGAGCGTCTGGGCCGTTTTCAGGAGGCGGCCCTGGCCCAACGCAAGGCCCTGGAGGCTTCCCCTACGGCCCAGCGTCTGCTCAGACTGGCCGGGCTCACGGACAAGGCCGGCAACCCCGGCGAGGCGGCCAGGATACTGGAGCGCGCCCTGGCCGGAGAATTGACGGACGAGGCGCGGGTAGCCGCTTCGGAGGAAATGGGTTTTCTGCTCGACAAGGCCGGGAAGCACCGGGAGGCCCTGGAGGCGTGGCGGACGGCCCTGTCCAGGCGGCCGGGCGACGCGGCACTGCTTTCCCGTATGGCCGCCCTGAGCCAGCGCTTGGGCGACATCCAGGGCGCGGTCCGCTACGCCCAGGCAGCCCGCGACGCCAAGCCCGACCTGGAGACCACGTCCTCATTGGCAGTGCTCCTGGCCCTCACTGGGCAGACAGGAAAGGCTGCCGACCTTTTGCGTCAGGCACTGCCCCTGGCCGCCGGGGACACCCAGAAGGAAGCCGATTTGCTGGAGCGTTTGGGCACGCTAGAGGCCATGACCGGCCGCCACGAGCGGGCCGCGCACTCTTTCGTCCTCTCCTACGACAAGATGCCTACGGGCCGGGCTGAGCTGCTTGCCAGAGCGGCAGGCGAGCTGCTCGACGCGGGCCGCGATGAAGAAGCCCGCCCCATACTGGAGCGCCTGCTCCGGTTGCCGGGGCTGCCACTGGCGGTGCGCGCCCAAGGCTTGGCACGATCCGGGATGCTGGCCCTGCGCCAGGGCGACATGACCCTGGCCGGGCAGACACTGAATCAGGCGCTGGCCACGGGCGCATTGCCCAAGGCCATGCGCCTTGATGTTTTGGTGTCCCTGGCCACCATAGCCCAGCGCGGCGCAGAGCCTGCCAAGGCCGTGGAACTCTTCGAGCAGGCCATGCGTGAAGGCATGGAGCCATGGCGTGCGCGGTTCGCCATGGGCTTGGCCCTTTTCCAAGCCAAACGCTACGCCCAGGCCCTGGAACAGTTCCAGATGGTGAAGGGGGAGAAGCCCGGGCCACGAGTCTCGCTGGCCATGGCCCGCTCCTATGAGGCGCTCGACAAGCCGGGCCTGGCCATCCACAACATGAGGGAAGTGTTTCCCAAACAGGCTGGACTTTCCGAAGAAGAAAAGCGTGAATACTATTTCGCCCTGGGGAACCTCTATGCCCGGACCGGCGACAACAACCAGGCCGCCGAGGCCTACCGTCAGAGTCTTGCTGTTCGGGAGGACCCGGCGGTGATGCTCCGCCTGGCACGCATGGAACGCTTAAATGGCAACCCACAGGAGGCCTTGCGGCTTTTACGGCTTGTTCAGGCCCAGGCAATGCCCGGCTTGGACTTGGCTGGTGTACGGACCGAACAAGTGTCCTTTGTTGAGGCCGGATTGAACCGGCCTGCTTCAGCCAAGAAAATGGGCTCAGGCTCGCCCGTGCCTTCGGCGCAGGCAGCACCGCCCACCGGACCAGGAATCACGCAGGCATCGCCTGACGGGCAGCCTGCCCCCGCTCTCCAGACCGGGCGCCGCCCACCAGCCGCGGCTCCCCCGGATCAGCCATCCCAGGCGCCGGACTCCTCCAGGGCAGTGTCCGTGGTGCTCGTGGCGGACGACGCCTCGGGGACCATGGTGCTCTTCAAGGGCGTCGGTTCTGATGTCCGGCCGGCCGTCTTCGCCCTTGAATCCCCGAACCGCCTAGTTCTTGATCTTCCAGGCAAGTGGCGCATGCAGGACAAGGCAGTGTTGTCCGGTCCGGGCGGCCGCGTCCAGGGTGTCCGCTCGGGCCTCCACCCGGACAAGCTGCGTGTGGTGCTGGACCTTGCGGGCAGACCGGGCGATCAAAAAGTGGAGAACACCCCAGAGGGACTTCTGGTGAGGTTCGGCCGATGAAAAATGGTCGTCGCCCCGCCTGGCGGGCCTTTGTTAGGGCGTTCCTGCTGGCCCTGGTCTGGATCGCAGCACCGCTGGCCATTGCTCCCCGCGCCTTGGCCCAGGATGCCCAGGCCCAGCCCCCCGCATCGCTTAGCCGTAGCGACCAGCTGCTCTTCCTGGACGAGCTCTCAAAAACTCTCATGGAGCTCAAGGAGCCGGAACAGGCCGAGGCAGCCTTGCAAGCATCGCTTGCCATCGAGCCCACGCCGGAGAGCCTCTCGCAGCTGGCCAAGTTCTACCAGGCGATGGGGCGCAACGACCTGGCCGTGGAAAACTATTCCAAGGCCCTGGCCATCCGCGAGGATCCCCAGGATCTGGCGGACATGGGCTACTGCCTGCTGGCCCAGGGCAAGCGCCAAAAGGCGGTTGCCGCCTGGGACCGCGCCTTGGCTCTGGAACCGGAACGCCTTCGTCTCTGGGAGGATGCCGGCTACGCGTACATGGTGCTGTGCAAGAACGGCACGGCCATGGAGCGCTTCAAGTCCGCCATCGACAACCAGCCCCTCTACCCGGCCCGCACCGAGGAGGAAGCCAAGGCCGTGCGCGAGACCGTCCATCGCCTGCGCAAGGAAGTCTCAAAGCTGGACACGAGCTTCTCCCTCACCGGCTACATGACCTACTACACCAGCCGCGCCGGAGCTTCCGACACTCCCGGGGGCCAGGGCGGCATCTACCAGCCCTCGGCAAGCGGCCTGGAGATGGCCTGGACGCCCCCCGTGATCGGCATGCGCGACGACCGCATCCTGCAACTGGTTGGGCGCATCAACTGGACTCTTGAGCGCAAAAGCTTCAACTTCGACCCCGATTCGACCCAGGCTGCCGTGGGCTTTCGCTACAAGCCACTGAAAAGCCAGAATATCTTCTTAGGTGCCGAGCGGTTGATCAAGATCGGCAAGAATGCCGAGGACAACTGGCTCCTGCGTGCCATGGGCTCCTGGACCAACGGGTACGACCTGGACCCAGAACGTTCCAACTGGAACTTCAGCTACCTCTATCTGGAAGCTGACCGCTACCTGGACAGCCCCAGCCGCTTCCTCTTCAACGGCGAGGTGCGCCAGGGGTGGACCTTCAAGGTGGGGCGCAATGCCATGATCACTCCCCATCTGGTGGCCAACGCCCGGATATGGACACCGGATGACAACCGGCTTTCACTCTGGGAGGGGGGCGCTGGGATCTCGTTCAAATACCTTTTCAACGAGACCCGGTACACAACGCCGCGCTCCTACCTGGAGATACTGGCCCAGTACAAGGCCGGCCGGCTCTACAACAGGACGTCGGAACAGAACGTCGACGGCGCGTACCTGACCACCATCGTGCACTACTGATGCAAAGAGCATTGCCATGACACTCCGCACGCTCACGGCGACCCTGGCCATCCTCCTCTGTTCCTGGGGGGCTCAGGCCCAGAGCCTTCCCACGCCACCACCTCGCTTCGAGGCCAGCTTCTTCCAGCCTCTGAGCGGCCACGGCGCGTGGCCCCAGGAACGCTGGGAGCGTATGTTCGACGACCTTTCCGCCCTGGGCGTCAAAGAGCTGGTGGTCCAGTGGAGCGCCAACGGGAAGGTACGTTTCTTCAGGCAAGGAGATTGCGGGGCCGACTGTGTTCCCCTGCTGGAGAACCTTCTGTCACTGGCGCAGGCGCGCGGCATGACCCTGCGCCTTGGCTTGACCCACCAAGAGGACTGGTGGTCGAAGATCACGCGCTCCCCTGAAGTCGTGGAGGTATACCTGCGCCGCCTGGAGCAGGACAACCTGCGTTTGGCCACGGAAGTGCACGCCCGGTTCAAGGATTCGCCCGCCTTCGGAGGCTGGTACCTTCCCCAGGAACTCGACGACGTGAACTGGAACGGGCCGCGCCGAAACCTCATAGTGGACCATGTGCGAGCACTGCGGGAAGGGCTGCGGCGCATCGATCCCGGCCGCCCAGTGGGGATTTCCGGTTTCGTCAACGGCTTCCTGGATCCAGCGGCTTATCAAGAATGGTTGCGAGAATTGACGGCGGCCGCGGGGATCGAACTCTTCTTTCTTCAGGACGGGGTGGGCGTGCGCAAGCTAAGCCTCGAAGAACTCCCCGTTTACCTTGGGGCAGCGGCCAAGGGCGTCGCCCAGGGTGGGGGAACCCTGCGCCCCGTGGTGGAAATTTTCACCCAGACCCACGGCGAGCCCATGGACAAAGAACCCTTCCAGGCCGAACCGGCGGACTTCTCCCGGGTGGCCAGACAGTTGGCTGTGGCCGGGCGTTACGCGCAACAGGGCATCACGGCCTTCTCCCTTCCCGAATACGCCTTGCCCTCAGTGGGCCCACTCCAGGCTGCTTTCTACCGCGACTACCGGCAGTACCTGACAACTGGCCGCTAGAACCGGCCAGACTGCCTCGTGCCCGAGCCGTGGCAACAGCTAGAAGGCGAAGCCTTGCCGGTTAAGGGTTTTCACGAACGGTTGCGTTGCAGCTCCCCTCCCCAACCCCGAGGCTGAACTATAGCTCCCGCCCCGTTTTCTCAGATGAAGCGGACTGTTACCGGCCGATGCACGTGTGGACAGACTCGTCGTAACGTGGAGCAAGTAAAAGATTTTGTGACTCTTCGGGCGGCAAAGTGTCGGCTGCAACAGTCCCCAAAATACGAAAGGCCACAAATTCCCGTCTTGAAGGGGCCACCTTGAGCGTTCAGGCGGTACATGCTTGTTTGCTTCGAACCCTGAATCTTGAGGCGGTTCTCCACACTCTCGAATGATCAGAGTGATCGACTCCGACAGGAGAAAGTGCGTGCGTGCATAGACAAAATGAAACCTTGAGCCGTACTGGTTCGCTTATTCTGATGTATTTTTCTTGAACTGGTAGGGTTACACGAAATGCCGAATTGCATTGCACATTTGATTACATTAACGCCACACATGGCGAGAGAGACCAAGATCAAAATCATATCCTCGCGTAATAGGATGATATGCGAATTATCTGTTTATTTCTATTGATCAGCATGTTGGCAGGCTGTGGAAGTTCGAGTCTTTCCCAGTTCTCTACGGAAGCGTTGGGATCAATGCCGCGAAAAGTGGCTGTGTTCCCTATGGCGAACCTGACCACCCATCCGTATGCGGGCCAGATAATAGGCGAACTCCTTTTCACTGAACTCAAGAGCGTCCAGCAGTTCAGTGTGATGAGCAATGCTGAATCATGGAAGGCCTTTCAGGGCAAAGAGACGGATCTGGAAGAAGCGGCTCTCCATCAGAACGTGCGTCAAACGGCTCTTCAACTCGGAGTGGATGCCGCTGTGTTCGGATCGGTCACCGAGTATCGTTACAAACGCGGTGTCGACGAAGAGCCCGTGGTCGGAGTGGCCATCCGTTTGATGGACGTGGGCACAGGCACTATTCTCTGGGGTGCCTCCTTATCGAAGGCGGGTGGTTGTTGCTCCTTTGGGGGAGACACGCTCTCCAGCACTGCCCAAAAGGTTTGCAAAGACCTTGTGAACAGCCTTCAGAAAGAATTCTTGCGCAAGGGCGCCCACAAGTCCGGTACAGCCGGATAGCGCCAACACATTCGAGTATGATCTCCTCTTCGCGGCCCAAGAAGGCTCGTATGGTCATGGCCATGGCTCTCTCTTTCCTGTTAGCGGCTTCCAGCTGTTGGGCCGCGGGATTGCCCCGCGTGGACAGCTGGGCGTGTTTTTATGGTTCCAAGGACAACCCCTCATTGACCCGATTCGATCTGGTGGTTTTGGAATCTGGCCATTTGGCTCCACCTGCCAAAAAAAGCGGAAAGCCGATTTCCCTGGGGTATATAAGCCTGGGCGAAGTCGACATGGATGGCCGCTACTGGGACAGCCTCAAGAGTGAGACCTTCCTGCAGGGCAAAAGCGAAGCATGGAATTCGAAACTGGTTGATATTCGCGCGCCCCAGTGGCGGGCTTTCGTCCTGGAACGGCTGGTTACTGATGTCCTTGCCAGGGGGTATGATGGCGTCTTTCTGGATACCCTGGACTCAAGCCTCTACCTTGAAGACCAGAAGCCCGATGAGTTCAGCGGAATGCGGCAGGCGGCACTGGATCTCGTGGGGGCTATCAGAGATAGATTCCCGGAAATCCCTATTTGTATCAACCGGGCGGCTCCATTGTGGCAGGAGTTGGCGCCGAAGGTTCAGTTTGTATTGGCTGAATGCCTCTATGGCGACTACGACTTCAAAAAGAAACGGTTCGTGCTGACCAGTAAACCCGACAGAGCCCAGTTGCTGGCCGCTGCGGCCATGGCCAGGAAGGCTAATCCGGAACTGACTTTACTCAGCCTGGATTACATTTCGCCCAAAGACCACTCAGGGATAAGGGCTGCCACGGCATTTTCCCGCAAGCACGGCTTCATCCCCTATGTCAGCACTCCCAAACTCGATACGGTCTCCACTCGTGCGCTCACGCATTAGCATTGTGGCCCTGGTCCTTTCTCTGAGCCTGGCAGCCGTGGCTCAGGCCGCACCGAAGGCTGCGGCCCCGTCCCAGCCTCAGGCCGCTGTGCAAACCGCACCTCAACCCATCGAGCGGCGGGTCGTAATACTGTATAATAGCGCCACCGGGCAGAGCGCCACGAACAATTTGGTTGGCCAGGGATATCAAACTGTTTTAAACTATTATGGATTACTACCGGAATATGTTGATATTTCTCAACGTCCATTGCCAGATGCTATTATTATGGATGGTGTCCGCGCAATTATCGTAGCTCTTAATTCATCTGCAGTTGAAGATGTAGTTCCTTATCTGCAATGGGTACTAAATAATGTTGATGATGGGAAACGACTTGTTATTGTAGGAGAATTGGGATCAAGCATAGACCGCTCAAATCAGGAGGCAAATAATCTACATTCTCAGATATATTCTCGTTTAGGGCTTAGATTTGTTGGGGACCTTCTAAGAGATCGTACTAAGTTACAATATGGAAGCATAAATAATGAAATTACTGGATTCGAGCGTTCCTATCCAGATACACCGCCAATGTATTCTTGCATTGTGCCTATAGGCAAAGAGACTGTCCCTATTGTTACAGTCTTGAAGAAAGATAATCCAAGTTCAGCAAGTTCCGTTGTGGCATTTTCATCAATTGGAGGGGTAGTATTGCCAGACTATGCATACTGGGAAGACCCCTTGTCATTTCAACACAAGTGGTACATCGACCCCTTTGCATTTCTCTCTAGAACTCTTGATATTAAGAATACGCCCATCCCGGACCCGACGACGTTAAACGGCCTGCGTGTCGCCTTCTCCCATGTTGATGCTGATGGTTTTTCCGGAACGAACCAGATCGACCGGAAGAAGGTCTGCGCCGAAATCATGCGGGATGCAATTTTCAAGACCATCGACTTCCCCATTTCCTACTCCGTGATTCAGGCGGAGATAGACCCGGCGGTGCAAGGTTCCGAGCACCTCATGAACGTGGCCCGTTCGATCATGGAACTCGACAACATTGAGCCCGCTTCACACACCTTCTCTCATCCTTTTTTCTGGGATCCGGAGAGTTCGCAAAAGGACCGTTACGACGACCGCTTCGCTTTCGATATTCCGGGATACAAGTTCGACGCCT
Source organism: Desulfovibrio sp. (assembly GCA_016208105.1). Classification (NCBI taxonomy): domain Bacteria; kingdom Pseudomonadati; phylum Thermodesulfobacteriota; class Desulfovibrionia; order Desulfovibrionales; family Desulfovibrionaceae; genus Desulfovibrio; species Desulfovibrio sp. The sequence goes on along the minus strand of JACQYS010000009.1, from coordinate 35,992 downwards.
TCAAAGAGATCGTAAACTCCGTGGAATTCGTCACGGACGAACTGTGCCCGGATGGAAAGTCCTGCCGCCTGCTCTTCTGGAGCGGTGCCTGCGACCCTCTGGCCGAGCACCAGCAAATGGCAAATGAGAACGGAATACTGGCCATCAACGGAGGAGACACCCTCTGGGACCCAGCCCACGATTCCCTCTTCGGCGTGGCCCCCCTCATCCGGCCGTTGAGACCCGGCCTGAATCAGATCCATATCGGACAGGCAAACGACAACATACTTACCAACCTTTGGCGCGGCCCTTTCAACGGTTACCGGAACATTATCGAAACCATGAAACGCACCGGGTCCCCCCGTCGTTTGAAACCCATAGACATCTACTATCACACCTTCACCGCGGAAAAGGTCGCGGGCATCGAAGCTCTGAAGGAGGTTTACGCCTGGGTCCTTTCCCAACCCATTGCCCCGGTCTGGACTTCCTTCTGGATACGTTCCGTCATGGATTGGACGAATGTCCGCGTGAGCCAGGCCGGGCCAGGCTCTTATCTGGTGGAAAACTATGGCGCTTGCCTGAGCGTCCGGCTGGAGAAGGAATCCCCGGAGCCGGACCTCTCAAAATGTGAGAATGTCCTGGGTTTCGATGTCCAGCCCGAAGGTATGTACGTTCACCTAGCACCAGAGGCCACAAGGGCCCGATTGGTTCTGAGCAAACCTGGGGACACGCTCAAGCAGACACCGTATCTTAAAACCGCCAGTGGCATCGTGCGCAGCTTCAAGGCGGCCACAGGCGTTATTCAGGCGAAACTCGAGTTCGCGAAGTCTCAAGGCCGCATAAGCATCGGGGGCCTTCGTCCCGGGGCGCGGCTTCAGGCTGAAGGCGTTGCCGTGGGTGGAAAACGGCTTTGGTTGGTTGCCGATGAGCGCGGCATTGGCGACCTTTCGGGCCTCTCCTCGGGAGAGCTGGAGATCAGACTGCAATGATTCTGTCTCCGTGGAAGAGGCTGCTCTTTTTCCTGGGATTTGTGGGCCTTCTCTATTTTCTCTATCCGACGAACACTGAAATGGTGCTTCTGCATCTGCAGAGCGACGATCCCATTCAAGGGAAACGGTTCATGGAGCAGGCCCTGATCAAAGACCCGGAGGATTTCGATTTATTGGTTTTCTCCGGGGAGCTCCACTGGGCCCATGATCAGGTGGACGCGGCGATTTCCGATTTGGCCAAGGCGGTTTCAATAAAGCCCAACAATCTGCGGGCGCTCATTCTGCAGGCTACCTATCTGGAGTGGGCCATGCGCCTTGATGACGCGCTGGCCGCTTGGGAAAGAGTTGAAATTCGCGATCCCGGCAGGCCGGGAGTGGCCATGAAGATCGCCAGCATCGCCAAGTACTTGGACCGCTCTGACTTGGCGGGTTTTTGGTCGGCCAAATGGCTTGCCCAAGAACGGACGATCCCCAAGCGGCTGGCCGGTAACCCCCTGATGAAACCGTGGATCAACGGGCTCGCGTCGTTAGCCAGAGACAGGCTTGCCGCCGCAGAAGGCACTCGGGAGAACGTTGTTTCCACCCTGCAAGACGATCTGCTCTATTTCATGTCGGCCAACCTGTTCAAAATTCTCAACAGTAATGAGGATCTCCCGCCACCCAATTCCGAAACGCTCTACATGGAGTACGTCAAATCTGGCTTCGAGGGCGAGGCCTTGGCCTTGGCTCTGGCCCTGGACGGAAATGGCCTGGCTTTGACCGAACGCTTCAAGCTGCTCACGGTCCTGGACCTTGCCGGCCTGAGCGACCGCGTCCCGCCGGTGATGCTTGAGATGGCCAAGAAGGCGCCGGATCAGGAAAACGCGCTTCTGGCTTTTTTGGAATTGGGAGAGCAGCAGGGCGATCTGGACACAAAGACGCTTGTGCTTGAACGCCTTGCCAGCGTGAATCCCAGGCAGGAACGGTACAAAACCGAGTTGATCGGCCTGTATGTTGAGAGCGGCAACTATGACCGCATCGCCGAATTGATGGACAGGTTGGCCTGGTTCACCGGCGAGGGCGTCCGGTTCGTGAGGCAGGTCATGGCCGCGGCCTTCGTCTCCAACGACGAACCTTTCATGCAGAAAGTGTCCAACGAGGCGGAGAAGGTCAATAATCCCGCCCCCGATATCTTGTCAGCCAGGGTGCGTTTGGCCATTGCCTTGCACGACCTGAACAAGGTCTCGGAAATATACAAGGTTCTTTACGAGTTTTCTCCAGCGGAGGCTCCTGAGCTCTTGAAGAGCCTGCTCAGTGAGAACCGCGACTTCAACCCCGAGGCAATGGCCGAGGCCCTTACCGTGGCGCTGTCCTTGAGTCCCCAGGATGTGACGCTTCTTCGCCTGGCGGCTCGCAACGCCATGGCCAGAGGGCGCCCCGATCAGGCCGTAGGTCTCTTCCGGCGCACCCTTGTTCTCACCCACAACTATGAAGAGTTTGCGCAGCTTGTGGCCGCAGCGCGCGAGTCGTCCAATCCGAAAGGCATGGCCGAAGACGCATTGGATTTGGGCCTTAAATACGTGGGAGAGACCCCTCAGACGCTGGATTTAGCTACAGATGTTTATCTGGAAATCGACAAGCCCGTCCTCGCCTATCAGACCGCGCGCCGGGCGGCGGAGCTATCCCCCGATCCTGCGCATGTCTCTCGGATGATCGAGCTGGCCCAGTCCTCGGGCCGCTCCGAAGACGCGCGAGAAGCCGTGAAGCTGGCTCGTGCGCTCCTGCCCAATGATCCGGCTCTTGCACGACAGGCCGTTGAACTTGCAATGGGCAACAGCGATCTGGTCCAGGCCGAACAAGAGGCGATCAGGCTGCTCAAACTCGAGCCGGGCAATACCTGGGGGATGCGGCAACTGGCCGACATATACTCCTGGACAAACCGGTACTCCCAAGCAGCCGGTATGCTCGCAAGGCTGGCCGCAGCCGGCCATGCCAGCACGGCTGATCTTTTGCAATTGGCCGCTCTCAAAGAATCCGCTGGGGAGGGACTCGCTGCCCTGGAAATGCTGCGGGATATTCTGAAGCAAGACCCGAATAACCGTGAGGTGGCGGCCCAGGCCATCAACTACGCCCTGTGGAACAACCGTCCGAAGATAGCCGCCGAACTCTCGGAAAAGCTCGCCGGCAAGCCGGGCGGAGAAAAGTACCAGCTTCAGGCGGGAACCGCCTGGTTGGCGGCCGGTGAAGCCACCAGGGCGCTTCCGTGGCTTGAGAAGGCCAGGGCGTCCGGGCAGGGAGGTGTGGAGGCACTGAGGCTTCTTGCCCAGGCCTATCAGTCTCTCAACAGGCAAAGAAGCACGCAGGAAATTCTTTTCGAGTTGGAGCGTCGTGCCTCGCTAACCCCAGAGGACAACATCGCCCTCGCTCAGGCGCATGCGGCGTTGCGGCAATGGCCGCAAGTTCTCGGCCGTCTCGATCAGGTGGCCAAGCTGGGCAAGCTTGACCTGGAAGGCCAACTCCTCTTCTGTCAGGCGCTGGACAACACGTCCAGGAAGAATGAGGCTACACCCTTGCTCGAATCTCTCGCGCAGCGGTGCGCGTCTTCCCCTGCGGATCTAATTCGTGTTGGCGAGATTGCCTACCAGGGAGGGCGTCTCGATCTTGCCAGGGACATCTTCAGGCAGGCCGTGAAGGACCAACCCCAGAACCCGCAAGCTCTGAGGGGCCTGGCCACGGTTCTTTCCGACAAGGGAAAGCGCCACGATGCAGCCAGGCTCATGGATTCCCACAACAAAATCAATCCGCAGGATGCGGATTCGCGCATACAGTCCGGCGAGCTGGAAACGGCTCTGGGCAACGAGGCAAAGGCCCACGCCAACTACATGAAGGCGTTGAAGCTGTTGCGGCAACCATCTCGGGCTGTGAATTAGGCGGGCCAATCGCAATGAAATGCATACAAACAGCGATATTTCCCGCAATCGGGCTGCGGCTGCTCCTGGCTCTCGGGTTTGGGACCGCCATGGCATTTTCCTTCGGTCTGGCGAACGCCCAAGTGGGGGCGGGCGTGAGCGATCCGACTGCCAGAATGCCCTCCCAGATGCCCGGGGCAAATCCAGCCGTGTCGATCCCAAAGCCAAAAGAACAACCTCTGCCTGAAATAGCCGAAGACGCTCCTCTGCGTCAGAAAAAACTCAGCGAAGCCCTGGTTCTCTCTCGTTTGGGCCGGCACGGCGAGGCCAGGAAATTATACCTCCAGCTGGCCTCGGACTATCCGGGCGACCAGGAAATAATAATAGCTCTCTGCGAACTTCTTGTGGACCAGCGTGAACTGGACTCCGCGCTTGCATGGATGGAGAAAGCCGGTCAACCGGATTCTCGCCTGATGCGTCTCAAGGCCAGAATCTACATGGAGGCCCGCATGCCTGGGCGGGCCCTGCCGATACTCAAGTCGCTTTCGGAGGCGTCCCCCAACGATGCCGCTCTCCACATCGACCTGGCTTCCGCATACTCCGAGTCAGGGGACCCTGTCCTGGCCATCAAGGAAGCCAAGCGTGCCGTCAGCCTCGAACCGGACAACAGGGAATTCGTCCGTTACGCCCAGGAGATCGAGAGATCCCGCAATCCCAAGGTGAGCACGTCCTACCAGCGATACACCCAGGGACAGGGCACGCTCATTAGCACCGCGAGCACAGAAGGCCAGACCCCTCTTGGGGGAAGGTTCTCCTTGAAAGTCGGGTACAACCGCATCTTTGTTGGCAAGAACAACTACGGGCAGAGCGCAACGTCAGTTATCGTCACTGACAGAGTCAGCCAGACCCAGACCTTCACCGAAACCTTTACCGACACCGACCCTGAAACGGGCCAGACCACCACGTTCACGCAGACTGGACAATTCACCGATGTCACCGAGGTGCAGAGGCTGGCCGGGATAACCATTCAGGGAGGCTCCCCCCCCATCGCGGTTGATATGGATTACTATCGTACCTCGGTTTTATGGCAGGGGCCCGGAGGATGGGAACTCGAGGGTGGGGTGGGCTATTTCAACAGCGGCGGAGGGCAGTTCGGGCAGTTCGCGACGGTGCGCTACACTCCCTGGGCCGGTTCCAGGCTTACGGTCCAGGCTGAACGCAACTCCCCCTGGTACGATCCGCCCGAAGCGGCGCCACGCCAAGGTTCTTACGATACGGCTAAAATCAACCTGGATACAACCTTCCAGGACCGCTGGGGCATGGTCCTGGAGTTCCAGGGAACCCAGTACAAACTCTACGACGCTGTGCCCTACGCCAACCGCCTGGCCATGACCGCGTCCATCTCCCGAAAGATATTCAGCGTTCCCAATACCTGGCTGGCCTACACATTCGCTCCTGCCAAGGCTCACTACCTCACGCAACCTCAGAACGTTCAGGTCTCCGCCGACACCATAGTGGTAGGAACGCGTCCGGTAGCGCTTCAACTGAACGAAGCCATCCATCAGTTGTCCCTCAACAGTGTCTGGCAACCGCGCAACTGGATACAGTTGGGATTCTACGGAGGAATCGGCCGCGATCTCTACCGTACCCATCCCTACTATTTTCTTGCTCCGGCCCTCGTCATCCGTCCGAGTGAAAACATCGAGTGGGAAACCCGGGGGGAATACCGCAGTGAGACGCGGCTCATCCGGGATGATGCCCCCAGCACGCTTTTATATACCGGCCTCAAGGTGACAATGTGAACCAGACATCCATGACCGTACACCCCCCAAGCCAGGGGCTTTCGGTCAGACGCAGCTACATGATCGAGACCCTCATAGGTCTCGGGGCGCTCGCGTTGCTGAACTTTTTCGTTTTCAGGGATACGCCAGCCTTCAATACTGTTTCCCCGCATCCGTATTTTCTGGTGCTTCTCCCCATAGCGTCGCGTTATGGCTTCAAGGCCGGCCTTTTCGCGGCAGGGGCTTGCTCGCTTTTGTACTTGGCGTTGCTGCTCCCCACCAGGCCGGATTTGTCGCCAATTGACATGCGCTCCTGGGAATACTGGGGCCCGCCGCTTCTCTTTTTCGCCGTGGGGCTCGTGCTTGGTGAGATTCGGGAGAGCCGGGAGCGCGAGGTCAGCCTTATGAGTTTGGAGCGTGACGAACTCAAGCATACCCTGGATTCGCTCACCAAACAGTATCAGGCTTTGAGCCAGGCCAAAGAAACCCTGGATATGTCGGTCATCACCCAGGAGCAGACTCTCTCCATGTTGTATGAGTCTTCCCAAGGTCTGCGGGCCATGACCGAAGACGAGATCTATCCGGCGGTTCTTGATCTCATGGAGCGGTATTCCGGAACGGAAGCTGCGTCGGTCTATCTTCTCGACGGGCCGGATCTGGTTCTCAAGGAGTCTCGGGGCGAAAACGCGAAAAGACCCCAGGTCAGGCCCGCCCATAAGGGACTTGCCGGCCAGGCGATACACGGCAAGCAGACCACGTCGGTCAATGCGAATCCTCCAGGAAATGGAGATGGTGAGCCATTCGTCGCAGTGGCCCCGATCATGGACGGAATGCAGCCCGTGGGTGTGCTGGCCATTGAGAAAATACCGTTCCACAAGCTCACTCCGCACACCTTGCGTGTGCTCACCTTGCTGGCGGATTGGTGCGGTTCGAGCCTGGCGACAGCAAAAACATTTTCCGAAACCAAGAGTCTGCTCATCGAGGATGAAATCACTAGCGCGTACACGTATTCCTTTCTCAAGGAACGGCTTGAGGAGGAGTTTTCCCGGGCCAGGCGCTACAACCTGCCTTTGTCGCTCATCGTGCTCCAGGTCGAGGACTTTGGATTCTACGAACAAGAGAAGGGGCAGGAAATCCTCAGGCTGTCATGCTCGCTTTTGCGGACCCTCTTGCGCAAGATAGACATGTTGTTCCTTGGTGAGAACGCCGGGCAACTGATCCTTCTTCTTCCCTGCACTCCTGCTGAAGGTGCCAGGATAGTCAGCCGCAAGCTCATGGAACAACTGGAGGCCTTCCGCTACACCAAGGCGGAAGGCTCTATGGCCCCGGCGGCATTTCAAATCTCGGTTCAGGAATCCGGAGAATCGACAGCCAATGGAATGGCTCTCTTAGAGCAGGCTTTGGATGCCCTCCACCACACATCCTGATACCTCGCGTCAGGTGACCAAGGGCTTGCTCTCCAGCCTACGCGTCCTTTGGCCTGGCATCGCCCTGGAATCGGCCGCCTCAGTGCTGCTTGCCTTCTGGCTGGGTGCTGGGGAGCCATGGGGCATGGCCGGGATAGTCATCCATTTAGCCGCTGCATGGTCCATCTGGAAGGCCAGGCCCGATAAGCCGGAAGGTTGTGATCCCAGAACCGAGGCCCGGCGGTATGTCTTCACCCTGGCAGCGTTGATAGTTGCCTTTTTTCCCGTGGTGGGCCTGGTCGGGTTCGCGACGGCAATGTCAATAAAGGCCCGCTCTCGCCGAAAGGGGCTGGTGGAGATTCTGTCCGGCGAAATGCACTCCACGTGCAAAAAGCTGGGTATTGAACGGGTAGAGGATCTTGAGGATTTCCTGAAAAAGGAATCCAGCGTGGAGCCCATCCGGGAGATACTGCAGGGATCGGACGCCGGGCTCAAACGCGGCGCCATAAGTTTCCTTGGTGGAATGCACTCCCCGTTGTGCGTGGAACTTCTGAAGGAATCGCTTTCCGATACAAGCTCGGAAGTCCGTTTCTACGCCCACGCCGCCATGACAAAAATCGACGACGCCTTCTCCCAGGACATCAAAAACGCTGAAGCGGCGCTGGATGAACATGACGGTTCAAGCTTTTCCGCGCTCGGCGTAGCCTGCATGCGTTATGCGGATTCTGGACTTGTGGAAGAAGTGATGCGCGCACAGTTTCTGGAAAAGGCGGTCTCGGCATTCTCACACGCGGTGGCACTGTCTCCGGACGACGCCATGCTGAAGGTCCGGCTTGGCTCCTTGTACCTGGAAATTGGGGAGTACGCGAAGGCACGCGAGTGTTTCGAGAACGTGGCTGAGGGGGGCCCAGGCTTCGTGGAAGCGGCGCTCGGTCTGTGCAAGATTTTCTACGACATGCGTGACTTCGACAGCCTCTATCTTCTGCGCAGGAAGCTCAGCATGGCTGACTGTGCGGACTGTGATCCTGCCAAGAAAATTGCGTACAACTTTTGGAGCCATTCCAAGGGGGCGTCGTGAGCATTCCCACTCCGGAAGCCGACGTCTGCCTTCTCTTGGAAGGAACATACCCATATGTGGCCGGCGGGGTCTCGGGATGGGTCCACAACCTCGTCAGGGCATTGCCGGATATCCGGTTTTCCGCGGTATGCATCCTGCCGGATTCCACGCAGGAGTGGCCGCTCAAGTACGAGCTGCCTTCCAACTTCGTCGGCCATGAGGTCATCTACCTGCACGACCGGGAACCTGTGCGGCGGTCCTACCTTTTCCCCCGGTTAAGACCCCTGGACGAGCCGCTCAGGCGCATGCATGGGGACCTTCTTCGAAAGGATGCTTCCGGGGTCGCCGCGATTCTCAGAACATTGATGGTCGCCACGGCCAACGGCAAGGCGGCGGGGCTTCACGAGTACCTCCACGGAAGGGTTCCCTGGAAGATGGTCAATGAATTCTACAGCGAAGGAGCCAAGGATTCTTCCTTCCTGGACTACTTCTGGACATACCGTTTCACGCATTTGCCTCTGTTCAAATTGTTGCGGTTCACTCCGCCCAGGGCAAAAGTCTATCATGCGGTATCCACGGGGTACGCCGGGTTCCTGGGGGTGATGGCCAGGCTCATATATCGCCGCCCGCTCATCCTGACGGAGCACGGTATCTACGTGAAGGAGCGCAAGATCGAAATCGCTCAGGCGGATTGGATCCACATGGAGACCCGGACGCGCCTTCGCCTGGAGAGCGACCTGGGCGTTTTCCAGAAATTTTGGATCAGGCTGTTCGAGTCCTTGGGGCGGCTGACCTACGGTGCCTGCGAACGCATCATCAGTCTGTACGAGGGGAACCGCCAACTCGAGATCGAGGAGGGCGCCGACCCGGAAAAGACCGAAGTGATACCAAATGGCATCAACCTGGAACATTTTCAGGGGCTAAAGCCCGAGACCTATCCTTCTTTCGACCAGACACATTTCAATGTGGGGTTTGTCGGACGAGTGGTACCCATCAAGGACGTGCACACCTTCATTCGCGCGTGCAAGATTGTTTCCATGCGCATTCCCGGCAAGGTCTCCTTCTTCATCATGGGGCCCCGCACCGAAGACGCGCAATACTACGAGGAGTGCCGGGAGCTGGTGAGCATGCTCGGGCTGGAAGCGGAAGTGACCTTCACCGGCCGCGTGAATGTCCGTGAGTGGTATCCTAAGCTCGATCTGGTGGTTCTCACCTCGATAAGTGAAGCCCAACCCTTGGTGGTCATGGAGGCAAACTGCGCGGGTATTCCGGCGGTTTCCTCGGATGTCGGCTCATGCCGGGAATTGCTGGAGGGACGCACCCAGGAGGACAAGGCTCTCGGTCCCTCGGGTATAGTCACCAAGGTGGCCAACCCTCTTGAAACCGCGGAAGCCATGATCGCCATCCTCACAAAGCATGAGTTGCGCTCGGCCATGGTTAAGGCCGGGCGGGAACGGATTGCCCGCTATTACACGGAGTCGGAGTTGAACGCCACGTACAGGGGAATATACCAAAAGGCCGCGGCGAGTCCGGATCTGCCGGAGGATCCATGGCGGGCATAGGCTTCGAACTGCGCAAAATGCTCGCCAAGCGCACCTTTCTTGGCGAGCTTGGGGCCCTGTTTTACGCAGCGATGCTTTCATCCGGCCCTTGGCTGGCGAGCATCCTGTGCCTGTCGCTTCTGTCGGTGTACGCATCCATGCAACTTTCTCTCAAGGATGCGGAGATATTCCGGACCCTCTGTGTCTACACCTATGGAGCGAGCCTGGTCCTCGTGGGTTCCGGGCAGCTTGTGGTCACCCGCTATCTGGCGGACCAGCATTACATCGGCCGCCATGAGGTGACCATGGCCTCTTTCCTGACCTATTCCGTGGTGACCCTGGTCCCGGCTCTTGTGGTCGGGTTCTGTGCGTACGCAACCCTGGACGTGAGCGCTGCGTGCAGTTTCTGGGGAGTGCTCCTCCTGCTTTCGGTATGCATGGTCTGGATCACCATGATCTATATCGGCGCCATACGGGACTACCAAGCGGTGGTGTTCTCGTTTTTCGGCGGATGCGCGGTCGGTGTGGTGGCTGCGACCATGCTTGGTTCATATTTCGGTTATACCGGGTATCTGGCTGGATTCACGCTTGGGCAATGCATCATTTTCATGTCGCTTGTCTCCAGGATGCTCACCGAGTTCGAGGAAACAGGCTGCTGGGATTGGGGCACACTGGGGTATTTCCCCAAGATGTGGATCATGGCCCTTGTTGGCATATTCTACAATGCGGCCATTTGGATCGATAAGGTCATTTTCTGGAACGCCCCGGATTCGCGCATGATCATTGGCTGGCTCAGGGTGCACGATTTATATGACAGCCCGATGTTCTTTTCTTATCTGACCATCGTGCCCAGCATGGCCATTTTCCTTTTGCGGGTGGAGACGAGTTTTCATGAACGCATCCACTCCTATTATGCCCATGTCACTGGCAAGGGCTCCATGAGCCAGATTCTGGCCCAGAAAAAGCTGCTTGTGGATGATCTGCGGGTGAACCTGCGCTACCTGTTTGTCGTACAGTCTGCTATCACCGGTTGCTGCATCGCGTTCGCTCCAGCTCTTGTCGAAACGCTCAAACTGTTCCCGGTGCAGTCGACCATCATGCGTGTGGCCCTGGCGGGGACTTTCATTCAAGCGCTGTTGGCGGTGACAGTCGTGGTGCTTTTTTATTTCGACCGCAGAAAGAGCGTTCTGCTGACCACCTTTGTCTATTTTGTGAGCATGGCCCTGTTCACCTGGCTATCCACCCGCCTTGGGTATCAATTCTACGGTTACGGATATGCCGCATCGAACCTGGTGAGTCTGGCCGTTGCCTACCAACTGCTGGAGAGAGCGCTGAGGGATTTGGAGTATGTGACATTCTCCCGCGAACCGGTCTGATCGAGCAATCCGTCAACAAGCATTTACGATTTCCTGGGCGAATCATGTTTTATTGCCCGCTGCCCTAAACTCTTCCCTCTTGCTTCCGATAAGAACTCCGGAAGGGCTGGTTTATTCTTTTCAAGTCCTTGTCCGTTTTCCGCTTACTCACGTCGAGCATCCAGGGAGGGAGAGCTATGGCGCTTCTCATTAATCATAGTCCCATGGCAATGAGCAGTGCCTTGTATCTTTCCGATGCCTACGACAGCCTCGCGGTTTCGACCCAGCGTCTCGCCTCCGGGCTTCGTATCAACAGCGCCGGCGATGATCCGGCCGGGCTCGCGGTGCGCGAGCTGATGCGGGCCGAAATTGCCTCATTGTCCCAGGGAGTCCGCAACGCCAACGACGCCGTCTCCATGCTCCAGACAGCGGACGGAGCCATGAGCGTCATTGACGAGAAGCTCATCCGGATGAAGGAGCTATCCACCCAGGCGTCCACCGGGACATACACCTCCGACCAGCGTCTGATAATCGATTCCGAATATCAGGCAATGGCCTCTGAAATCACCAGGATAGCCACGGCCACGGACTTCAATGGAATCTATCTGCTCAACGGGAACCTCTCAGGGGCGACGCACAATGGCGCGGCACTGCAATCCTCGGGAAAAATGAAAATACACTTCGGATCAAGCAACATAGCCGCCGAGGATTACTATTACGTCCAGATTGGTCTCTCCACGGCCTCCGCGCTTGGGGTGGGCATGACTGCCTCCAGCACCTATGGCAAAACGATTTCCACCCAGAGTCTGGCTCAGCAGGCCCTGGATCAGATAAACAAGGCCATAGTCTCCAAGGATAAGATCCGGGCCAACCTGGGAACTTTGCAGAACCGGCTTCAGAACACCATCCAGGCCTTGGAGCTTCAAGAGGAAAACCTCCAGATCGCTGAAGCGCAGATCTCCGATCTGGATCTCGCAAAGGAGATGGCCAATTTCGTGCGTGGACAGATTCTCGCCCAGTCCGCGACAGCCATGCTTTCCCAGGCCAATATCCTTCCGCGTCTGGCATTGCAGCTTCTCATGTAAAGGCGGGCTACAGTCGCGAGTTTGGTCCTCCTGGAGTTTGGCTTGCAGCGACTCTCTGCTGGGCGATAGTCTGCGGGTGGCGCGCTGAGAGTTTTTGAAACCCCTCCCTCGATTCTTTTTTTGGCCACGGCTGCATGCCGTGGCCTTTTCATTCCCCGGACGAACACTGCCTCCCTCGGAGAAAAACGAACTCCTACTAAAAGGGTTTCGTTGACATAACTCCGTGTTGCTCATAGAGAAATACTAACTGTGAATTTTTTAACAAGGAGGCAGCGGTGAAAGTCAAAGACGCAATGTCCACCAGGATCATGTACGTGAAAAAGGATGCCACGGCCGGCCAGGCCATGAGGCTGATGGCGGAAAACAACATGCGCCGCTTGATGGTGGACAAGGACGCATCGGGCGGCGACTACGGCGCAGTGACTGTGCGCGACATGATCCAGAAAGTGATCGCCGCCGGACTCGACCCGGGCAAGGTCAAGGTCGCGGACGTCATGAACGTGGCCCTGTACTCGGTTAAATCCAGCGACGACCTGCTGACGGTGGCAAAGACCATGGGCGAAAAGAACGTGGCCGGTCTTCCGGTTATCGATGACGGGAAGCTGGTTGGCGTGATCACCATGTGGGATATCATGATCGCCAAGGGCGTTCACTGCAAGGTGTCCTAATTCGCCAGGGCAGGCGAATGGACTGATTGCCATGAGTTCTCTCTGGCCTCGTGGGCGTGGCTCGGGAGAACGAAAGAGCGCCGTGGCGAAGACACGGCCGAGGATGATCCGGATAGCTAACGGGCAGTAAGCTTTTCCGGATGGCAGGACTGAAAGCGTATTTGTATCTGTTGGCGGGGTCAGAGTCTGGTGGGACTCTCTGGTCCATTTGGGGGTTGCGCCCCTCCTTCAACCTGGCGTCCTTCGGGCTGCATGACGGTTTGTCCGGCATTGCCGCGAAGACCCAGACACTGGAGACAGTATGTCCACTAAGAAAACATACAAGAACGACGGGCTGGTGAAACCGCTTGAGACGTTTTCCGCCAAAGCTGTCTACGGAAGCACGTTCTGCAAGCGCCCGATTTCCGTACAGATTCTTGTGCATGACGGAGTCCTTTCGGAGATAGGCGGGGATGTGAAGTGCTCATATAGCCGTCAGTGCCTAGGCACCTTGATCTCGATAGTGAAAGGTATGGACGTGGATTCGGCCTGGGAGTTTTCCGGAGAGGATCTGAAACAGAATCTGGAATACATTGACCCCCAGTCCGACTGCGACACCTATGTCGTGGCTGCACTGCGTCTGGCGCTGCGCAACTTCGAGAAGGGAGTGTAGAGAGTTTCCCCGGACTACGTTGGCCAGGCAATGCCTGGGGCATTCGCATGATGCCCGGTGCTGACCGGGGACACATCAGAGCGGAACGGATGGTCGCGAGACTGTCTGATCAAGAGAGTTCACTGGTGTGGGGCGCAGTCCTGGACTGCGCCCCACGCTTGTTTGAATCCCTAGAGGGGCCCTTGTTTCGATACTCTTCCGGGGCTATCTCGTGTTGCGCGATTCCCAAGAGCTCAACATATTTAGAAAATAAAGTTCAGCGGTATCGTGCATTACCTGCGGGAGCAGTATGAACGTATGTGGCAAACGCCACGTCAGGAAGAGAGGAGTATGGGGCCGCGTTTCGTTTGGCGCGATGGCGGAACGGTCCTATTGCACAGTCATTTTTTCGCAATAGCTGATGAATTTGCGGGCTTCGACGAAATCCGGATTGAGAGTGGTGGCCATGTTCAGGATGTCCAAGCATTTGTCTATCTCGCCCTTGTCGAAGTGCACACGAGCCAGGTTGAAATAGATGTGCTCGTCGTCCTTGCGGATCTCAAGGGCTTTGTTGAAAAAGGCGATGGATTCTTCCAGATATCCCTGTTTCCTCAAATTGACGCCGAAGCTGTTGAGCTTTTGCCGGTATTCCAAGGAAAAAGAGTCGTCCATGCCCATGAGCACCGTGAGCACCTTGCGCAGCTTCTGAAAGTCCTTCTTCTCCGTGTACACGTCTCCCAATCCGTAGTTGGCCGGGACGCTCATCTCGTCGATCATGAGTGCCTTGAGAAAGGCCTTTTCCGCATCGTCGAGCAACCCCATGGAGAAGAACTTCTCGCCCTGGTCGATTTTTGATTTTAGGGTTTTCAAGGCCGGGACGGTGTTGGCCTCGTAATACCGCGGTTCCGGGGTGTAGGCGCGCAGAAATTCGTCCAGCACGCTCTGCTTTTTGATGCCGGAGGGAACATGGTAGACGTTTAGAGGCTGCAGTTCTACCACGGTATGGTCGAGCTGCCGGGCGTACCAGTAGGTCAACTGGGCGTGTTTGGTCTGGGTGGAGCCGGAGCCCAACTCCTCGTTTTGCCGTAGGGAAAAAACGCCAAGTATTGCCGGATACTCACTCATGATCGTAAAATATCTGTTTTGATTTTTCAGCGCAAGGAAGGGAAACGAGAAAATAGCTCACCGGGAAAACCGATCGAGTGTGTGGGCGTGCTTCTATGGGGTAAGGAACCGCCCGGTGATCGATTCAGGGTCGGCCATGATCTCCTCGGGGGTGCCCCGGGACACTATTCGCCCGCCGTATTCGCCGCCGCCGGGTCCGAGATCAATCACGTAATCCGAGGACAGTATCACGTCCGTATTGTGCTCGATGACCACCACCGAGGCGCCTCTTGCAACCAGTTGATGCAGCACCTGGATCAGCTTGCCCACCTCGTGCATGTGCAGGCCCGTGGTGGGCTCGTCCAGGATGTAGAGGGTTCCGGGGAGGCTGCGCTTGCCAAGTTCCCGTGAGATCTTGATGCGCTGGGCCTCACCCCCGGAAAGGGTGGTGGCCGGCTGCCCCAGGCGGACATACTCCAGCCCGACTTGCTCCAGTATCTCCAAACGCCGGGCCAGGGCCGGGAAATTCTCGAAGAGGCGCCTGGCATCCAGCACCGGCAGGTCCAGCACCTCCGCGATGTTGAGCCCCCTGTAGCGGACCTCCAGAGTCTCGCGGTTGTAGCGCTTGCCCCCGCAGACTTCGCAGGTGACGTGGATGTCCGGCAGAAAGTGCATCTCCACCGTGATCACCCCGTCTCCCTGGCAGGCCTCGCACCTGCCGCCGCGCACGTTGAAGCTGAAGCGGCCGGGCTTGTAGCCGCGCTTTTTCGCGTCGGCCGTGGCTGCGAAAATATTGCGTATCTCGTCGAAGACCTTGGTGTAGGTGGCCGGGTTTGACCTTGGGGTGCGGCCGATGGGCGCCTGGTCGATGGACACGATCTTCTCGATGCGTCCGGCCCCGTCGATGCCGTCTATAACGCCAGGCAGGTCCACCTTGATGCCCTGGGACAGAGCCAAGTGCTTGTACAGGGTATCCACCACCAGAGAGCTCTTGCCTGAGCCTGATGGACCGGTGACGCAGGTCAGGCAGCCCAGGGGAATGGCCACGTCCAGGTTCTTCAGGTTGTTGGTGCGGGCGCCCTTGAGCACCAGGTGGCCCTGGGCCGCGCGACGGGTCTCGGGATAGGGGATGGACAGATCTCCGCGCAGGTATTTGCCTGTGAGGGTGTCAGCTTCGAGCAGACTGCGCACGTCTCCCTGATGCACGATCTCGCCCCCCAGAAGGCCCGAGCCGGGGCCCAGCTCGATCACGTGGTCGGCGCTTTCGATTGTGGCCTCATCGTGCTCCACAACCAGCACGGTGTTGCCGCGCCTTTGCAGCATGCGCAGCGTGCTCAAGAGACGCTCGTTGTCCTTTGGGTGCAGGCCGATGCTCGGTTCGTCAAGAACGTAGGTGACTCCCACAAGGCCAGAGCCCAACTGCCCGGCCAGCCTGATGCGCTGGGCTTCGCCCCCCGAGAGGGTGGACATGTTCCGGCCCAGGCTCAAATAGTCCAGGCCGACATTGGAGAGAAAGTTGAGCCTGTGGTGGAGTTCCTTCACCAGAGGTTCGGCGATGAGCTGCCGCGCCCCCAGGAAGCGCCGCGCCCCAAGCCAGGCGAGGGAACGCTCGATGGGCAGGGAGCAGAATTCAAAGATGTTCAGCTCATCCACGCGTACGGCCAGGGATTCGGGCTTGAGTCTGGCCCCGTTGCAGGACGGGCAGGGCCGGTTCTGCCTGAAGCGCGAGAGCTCGTCTCGCCAGATGGAACCCATAGCCTGGCCCAGGTCCATGAGGGCGGTCACTCCCTTCCAGCCGATGTCGGGATCGCCGTCAAACAGGGCGCTCCATGCGGAAGGTGAAAATTCCTTGAGGGGTGTACCCAGATCGAAGCCGTGGCGTTTTCCCAATCCGGCCAACTGGTCCCGGTAGCGGGCGAACACCCGTTCGTTCTTCCAGGGCAGGATGGCCCCGCCGGAAAGCGAGAGCCCCTTGTTGGGGGCCAGAAGGTCCGGTTCGAAGTATTCCACGCTGCCAAGCCCCGCGCAGGTGGGGCATGCCCCCTGGGGGCTGTTGAAGGAAAAGAGCTGCGGCGTGGGCGGGGGGACGCTTATCTTGCAGGTTGGGCAGACGGAGGTTGTGGAGAAAAACCGATCATTTTTCTTCTCCACGTCATGAACGATGAGCCGCTCGGTGCCCTGGGCCAGGGCCAGTTCCACGGAATCGGCCAATCGCTTGCGGATGTCCGGCTTGGCCACCAGCCGGTCCACCACCAGTTCCAGGGTGTGGCGCTTGTTCTTGTCCAGTTCCGGCAGAGGCTCCAGGTTCACAACGTCGCCGTTCACTCGCACCCTGGCGAAGCCCTGGGCCTTGAGCTTTTTGAGCTTCTCGGCCTGGGACCCCTTCTGGTGCTCGACCAGAGGGGAAAGCACCAGGAACTTGGCGCCCTCGGGCAGTTCCAGGATCTCATCCACGATCTGGTCCGTTGTCTGGGCTGCGATGGGCAGGCCGCACTTGGGGCAGTGGGGCTTGCCCAGGCGGGCAAAGAACACGCGCAGAAAATCGTATATCTCCGTGACCGTGCCCACGGTTGACCGCGGGTTTCGCGTAGCGGACTGCTGCTCGAGGGAAATGGCCGGAGACAACCCTTCGATCTTGTCCACCTGGGGCTTGTCCATCTGGGGCAGAAACTGGCGCGCGTAGGCGGACAGGGACTCCACGTAGCGGCGCTGGCCTTCGGCGTACACGATGTCGAAAGCCAGGGTGGACTTGCCCGAGCCGGACGGGCCGCAAACCACCACCAGCTGGTCGCGAGGGATGTCTAAGGATATGTTCTTGAGGTTGTGCTGGCGCGCCCCCTCGATGCGGATGACTCTCTTGTCGCTCATGGATGCTCCGGGAATGTGCTGGAAAGGGGCAGATAATCCTTGAGCGGGAAAAAGCAAGCTTTGGCTCAACTCCCCAGAGTGTCCACCAGAAGCAGGATGTTCAGAGCGATCACCACGGCTGCAATGATCCCGAGTATGATCACGGTGGATTTTTTGTTGGCCCACTTGCCCATCACTTTCTTGGAGGAAGTCAAATAAAGTTGCAGCACGATGGTGAACGGCAGCTGGATGGAAAGCACGATCTGGGAAACTATGAGCCCCTTGAAGGGGTCAGGGATGACCAAGATGATAAGGTAGGCCACGAAAAGGGTTATCCCCACTCCGACTTTGGTGTGGATGTCGTGGATGTTGTAGGGCTCCTTGAATATGCCGGCGAATATGGCTCCTCCGGCCATGCCCGCCGTGACTGAGGATGCCACCCCGGCGAACAGGAGCGCCAGGGCGAAGACCACTGCGGCGGACCTGCCCACCAGGGGCGAGAGCAGGTTCTGGGCCTGTTCGAGTTCGGTGACTTCCACCCCTCCAGAATAAAAGGCAGAAGCGGCAAGAAGAATCATGGAGGAGTTGATGGCCCAGCCGATGATCATGGACACCAGCGTGTCCGTGAATTCGTACTTGAGCTGGTGGTGTATGATGTCGTCGTTGTCCAGGTTCCATTGGCGGCTCTGGATGATTTCCGAGTGCAGAAACAGGTTGTGGGGCATGACCACCGCACCAAGAACGCTCATGATGATGGGGATGGACCCCGCCGGGAATGCGGGAACAACCCAGCCAGACACGGCCTGACCCCAGTCGATATGGACCATGGACAATTCGAACACGAAAGATATGCCAATGAGCGAGACAAACCCGATGATGTATTTCTCAATACGGCGGTAGGTGTTGGCGAAGAGCATCCAGCTCACCACGGCCAGGCAGAGGAGGGCGCCCAGCCAGAGGGGCATGCCGAACAACATGTGCAGGGCGATTGCCCCGCCAAGAAGCTCGGCCAGGGCCGTGGATATAGAGGCCAGAACGGCCGTTCCCAGCACGAAGCGGGACGCGGCTGGGGGCAGATGATGTGCCGCTCCTTCCGAGAGGCACAGCCCGGTGGCGATGCCCAGGTGTGCGGCATTGTGCTGCAGAACGATGAGCATCAACGTGGAGAGGCTCACCATCCACAAAAGCTTGTACCCGAAGCCCGCGCCAGCGGCCACGTTGGCGGCCCAGTTGCCTGGATCGATGAAGCCCACTGTAACCAAAAGGCCTGGGCCTATGTACTTCCATATCTCCAACGCCATGAAGCGGGGCGTGTGCCGCTCCGCCAGGCCTGTGAGGCTCTTGAAAAAAAACATGGTGAACCTTGGGGAGGGGGACGCCAGCAAGGGAGTCCCCCCCGGGAACGTGGGCTATTTGCGGATGCCGTCCATATACTCGGCCGTGGCCTTGGAGACGATGTCGTAGAAGCTGGCTTCTTTCTTTCCGGCTTTGAGTTCTTCCTCGGCCTTTTTTGCCCGGTTCGCGGCTTCTTCGAAGGCTTGTGCGTCGAGCCCGCTCATCTCCAAGGCTTCCTCCTTGGAAATCTGCCCAAGCTGGGCGAACACTGCGGCGGTAACCCCCAACACCTTGCGAACGTTTTCCTTGGCCATGGAAACTCCTCCTTACGTAGTACGCTAGTCTTGGAATTTCCTTTGTATATTCAGGAACTCTTCATGATTGTCCAGAAAAAGAGCGAAAATTTCAGGGTCGAAATGGGGTCCGCGAGCCTGTTCTTCACGCATGATGCCGATCGCTTTCTTGTTCGAGTAGGCTTTTTTGTAGGGCCTGGGCGTGGTCAGGGCGTCGAACACGTCGGCCACGGCGCAAATGCGTCCGAACAAGGGGATCTCTTTCCCTGAGAGTCCTTCAGGGTAACCGGTCCCGTCGAAGCGTTCATGGTGGGAGTAGGCGATTACCTGGGCCACCTGCAGAAGCTCCGAGTCGGAGTCTTTGAGAATATCCCGGCCTATGGCGCAATGCCCCTTCATAACTGCCCATTCCATGGGGGTGAGCTTGCCGGGTTTTAAGAGAATCGAATCCGGTATTCCCATCTTGCCGACGTCGTGCATGGGGCTCGCCTGGCGGAGTACTTCCACGTCGTACTCGGGAAGACCAAGCTTCGCTGCCAGCAGGGCCGAATACTCGCTCATGCGCCGTATGTGGCTGGCGGTGTTGCTGTCCTTGTGCTCCGCAGCGGCGGACAGACGAAAGATGGTTTCGCGCTGGGAGGATTGAATGGACAGCTGCATCTGCTGGAGGTTTTCCAGGGCCAGACGCAGGGCCTGGGTGCGTTCGTCCACCATTTCCTCAAGCTTGGCCTGGTAGAGCTTGAGTTCGTCCTGGGACTGTTTCACGCGCAGGAGCGACTCCATGCGCACTCTGAGTTCCGTCTTGTCGATGGGTTTGGCTATGAAATCGCTGGCACCGGCTTCCACAGCGGCCAGGCGCTCCTCGCGTCCGCTCAACGCCGTGACCATGATGACAGGCAGATCCTTGAAGGACGGCGTAAGGCGTATACGCCGCAGGACATCGAATCCGTCCATTGCGGGCATGAGGACGTCGAGCAGGACCAAGTCGATGCTTTCGTCGAGTACTTCGAACACCT
The DNA here is from genome assembly GCA_016208105.1 of Desulfovibrio sp. Taxonomy (NCBI): domain Bacteria; kingdom Pseudomonadati; phylum Thermodesulfobacteriota; class Desulfovibrionia; order Desulfovibrionales; family Desulfovibrionaceae; genus Desulfovibrio; species Desulfovibrio sp. The sequence continues at coordinate 16,017 of JACQYS010000009.1, read as the reverse complement.
TGGCTCCTGACTGGACGAGCACCGGTTCATAGCCAAAATCGCGAAGAAAAGCCGCCAGAACTCGGAGATTCAATATCTCATCGTCGGCAACGAGAATGCGGTGGGAGGATGACGCTCCGCTGCCCATATAAAAATCCCTATAATTTTATTGAGAATTAACAGAAAGGAAAGGTTTGTACAAGATATAGTTCGTGTATGGTGTTGTAATTGTTCCTGATCAGATGCATAGGCAAATATTGTCAGTTTGGTTGTCTTGGAATGCAAAGGGGGAGCCGAAGCTCCCCCTGGAAAACACTGCCGTGGCTTCCCGCATCGGCTGTCGCGGGCCGAAAGCGGGAAGGGGCGGGTGTCGGGATTATTCCTCTTCTTCCTCGAACCACTGGGCGGCCATCACCGGGCCGTAGTACAGAGCCTCGTCCTCCAGTTCCTCTTCGATGCGCAGAAGCTGGTTGTACTTGGCCAGGCGGTCCGACCGGCAGAGCGATCCGGTCTTGATCTGGCCGGAGTTCACGGCCACGGCCAGGTCGGCGATGAAGGAATCCTCGGTTTCGCCGGAGCGGTGCGAGACCACAGTGGTGTAGGCCGCCTGCTTGGCCATCTCGATGCAGTCCAGGGTCTCGGTGACAGTACCGATCTGGTTCAGCTTGATCAGGATAGAGTTGGCCACGCCCTGGTTGATGCCGTCGGCCAGGATGTCCGGGTTGGTGACGAACACATCGTCGCCGACCAGCTGGATGGTGTCGCCCAGCTTGTCGGTGATTTCCTTCCAACCATCCCAATCGCCTTCGGCCAGGCCGTCTTCAATGGAGATGAGCGGGTACTTCTTGGTGAGCCCGATGTAGTAATCCACCAGCTCAGTGGAGGAGAACACGCGCTTCTCGCCCGAGAAGGCGTATTTGCCGTCCTTGAAGAACTCGGAGGCTGCGGCGTCGATGGCCAGGGCTATCTCGGGTCCCGGCTTGTACCCGGCGGCCTCGATGGCCTTGATGATGTACTCGAAGGCCTCGTCGTGGCTCTTCAGGTTGGGGGCGAAACCGCCTTCGTCGCCCACGGAGGTCACGTGGCCGTCTTTGGCCAGGATTTTCTTCAAGGCGTGGAAGGTTTCAGAACCCATGCGCAGGGCGTCTGCGAAGGTGTCGGCTCCGATGGGCACGATCATGAATTCCTGGATATCCAGGTTGTTGGGGGCGTGCGCGCCGCCGTTAATGATGTTCATGAGCGGCACGGGCAGTACCTTGGCGTTCACGCCGCCCAGGTAGTTGTAGAGGGGCAGACCCAGGAAGTTGGCCGCGGCGCGGGCGTTGGCCATGGAGACGCCAAGAATGGCGTTGGCGCCCAGGCGGCCCTTGTTCTCGGTGCCGTCCAGCTCGATCATGAGGTTGTCCAGCGCGGTCTGGCGCAGGGACTCCATGCCCACCACCGCCTCGGCGATTTCGCCCTGCACGTTCTCCACTGCGCGGCTTACGCCCTTGCCGCCGTAACGGTCTTCTTCTCCGTCGCGCAGTTCGAGGGCTTCGCGGGTGCCGGTGGAGGCGCCCGAGGGCACCGCGGCCCGGCCCACGGCACCGGAGTCCAGGGTCACTTCCACCTCGATGGTGGGATTGCCGCGCGAGTCGAGGATTTCACGTGCCCAGACAGCAGCGATGGTGCTCATGATGGATTCTCCTTAAGGATGTTCGTTTTGGATTATGATGGGCGGCGAGGTTTACGCGCCGCTGCACCTTCATACACAAGACGCAGGCCTTCGAGAAGAAGTTCGGGCCTGACGTTTGCGATTGCCGGGCAAACACGTGCCAATTGCGGGGCGAAACCGCCCGTGGCCACCACGGTGATGGGCTCTCCCAGGTGATTCTCCAGCCGGTCAAGGATTCCTTCCACGAGAGATGCGAATCCGAACAACAGCCCCTGGTTCAAGCTTTCCACGGTAGACCGCCCGATGGAGAGCTTCAGGGACTCAGGTTCAAGGTCGATCTGCGGGAGCTTGGCTGTGTCCTGGGCCAAGGCCCTGGCCGAGGAAAGCACGCCGGGGCAGATGAGCCCGCCCAGGTAGCTGGTGCCGCGCACCACATCGAACGTTGTGGCCGTGCCGAAGTCCACGCTCACCACACAGTGGGAGGTGGCCGCGTGCCTGGCCGCGTATGCGGCCACCAGCCGGTCCGCGCCCACCTGCTCGGGGCGTTCGTAAAGGTTTTCCAGGGGCACGGGGATGTCTTCGGGAACGAAGCTCGGAGGCTGGCCCAGGAAGCGGTTGCAGGCCTGGCGCAGCATGGGATTCACCGGCGGCACCACGCTTACGGCCAGGATGTCATAAAGCTGGCCAGGGTCGAGGCCCTCCCTGGCGAGCAGGGCGGCCAGGTCCATGCCCAACTGGTCGGCCGTGCTGGAGCGCGGTGTGGGCAACACATAGGAGGACAGGCCGGACTGCTTGCCGTGGATGCCTATCTTGATGTTGGTGTTGCCGATGTCGAAAAGCAGAAGGGCCATTTCATTCCTCGGGCGCGAAGCGCCGGGACATTTTGCATGGAAGTATAGTCTACCATTACTAGCCTATTTTCGCGGACTTGAAAAGGTGATAGCCTAGTCACTCATTGCAAAGAAACGGTCAGGTCCGGTTCGGGGCTCTCTCGGCTACTTCTGCCGCATTGGTGAAAATTGAAGAGGGATGAAATCATGGAACCAAACGCTTTGATCCCAGCGGCGGACGCCATACCCGCCGCGCCGTGGCTGTTTCGTGGCCTTCTCGACCTGACCTTCACCGTCCACGTACTGTTCATGAACGCCATGCTGGGGCTCACCCTGCTTGGCTTTGTCCGCTCCCTGTCCGGAGGGCAGGCGCTTTCGCAGCAGGCCGCGCTGGTGCCCAACATGACGGCGCTTACAGTGAACATCGGCGTGGCCCCGCTTCTGTTCGTGCAGGTACTCTACGGGCAGTTCCTCTACGTTAGTTCCACGCTCATGGCCGTGTATTGGTTTTGCCTGGTGCTGGCTGTCATGGCCGCCTACGGCCTTGCATACCGCCAGAAGTACGCTCTGCATGGAAACAAGCGTCCCGGAACCATCATTTGGGGCCTCATGAGCCTCCTCATGCTCTACGCGTCATTGGTGCAGACTCACAACGCGGTGTTGCTGATTCGCCCGGACCTCTGGAGCGGCTTTTTCGACAATCCTTCCGGTACGCTCACCGCCTGGGGCGACCCCACCCTCATCCCTCGCTGGCTGCACTACGTGACTGCGTCCGTGGCCATGGGCGGGCTGGCGGTTGCCATGCTTGGGTATAAACGAGCCAAACAGCACGACCCTCAGGGGGCGAACCTGACGGCCGAAGGACTTAGCTGGTTCGGATGGGCCACCCTGGCCCAGTCTCTGGGTGGGGTCTGGTGGCTCATGAGCCTGCCCAGGCCGGTCATGCTGGCCTTCATGGGCGGCGACCACGCTGCCACGGCGCTTCTCATGGCAGGGCTGGCAGGCACGGGGGCGTCCATCGCCTTTTCTTTCAAAGGCAAACTCATGCCTGCCGCCGGATCGGCTGTCCTCACGGTGGGGCTTATGATTGCCATGCGCGGGGTGCTGCGCCAACTGTATCTGGCGTCGTATTTCAGCCCCGAAAGCCTGCCGGTCACTCCGGAACCGTCCACCACCGCCATGTTCTTCGGCTGCTTCGCGTTGAGCCTGTGCGTGGTGATCTGGGCCGCAAGACATCCCAAAATTGACCCCAAGGGAGCCTAAGCCATGGAATATCCCGTTCTGCATTGGGACTTCTGGGGCGGCGGCCTGCTGATCGCCCTGGTTGCGACCATCCATGTGTTTATCGCTCATTTCGCAGTAGGTGGTGGTCTGTTCATCGCGGTGATGGAAACCAGGGTGCAGCGTCTGGGTCTGGTTTCCCTCAAGGACTATCTCCGTAGGTACGCCAAGTTCTTCCTGGTATTCACCATGGTGGTGGGTGGGCTTACAGGCGTTGGGATCTGGTTTTCAATCTCCATCACCGCTCCCGGCGCCACCTCGACGCTCATTCATGCTTTCGTGCTGGGCTGGGCCACGGAGTGGACCTTCTTTCTGGCCGAGATTGTCACCCTTATTACCTACATGCGCTCTTTCGAGGCGGAGAAGTCCAAACGCAGGCTCATCCTGGCCTGGATGTATTTCGCCTTTGCCTACGGTTCCCTGGCGGTGGTACAGGGCTTCATTTCCTTCATGCTCACTCCTGGCGAATGGCTGGAAACGCATCGCTTCTGGGACGGTTTCTTCAACCAGACCTACTTCCCGGGGCTTGTGCTGCGCACAGGAGTGGCGGCGGTGCTGGCCGGAGTGTTCGGGCTCATGACCGCACAGGGGGTGGAAGACGAGACCATGCGCAAGCGTCTGTCCCGATTCTGCTCCCTGTGGGCCGCGTTGCCCGTGCCCCTGGTGGTGGCGGCCGGGTGGTGGCACATATCCGTGCTCTCCCCGGAACAGCAGGCCTTGGCCCTGGGCCGCTCTCCTGAAGTGGCCCTGGGAATGCGCGTGTTCTGGTGGGCGGTGCCGGCCGTGGTGGCCGGGGGAGCGCTCTTGGCCGGCGGCCTGCCACGGACTTTGGCCAGAATTCTGGCCGTGTTCACCCTGGCCGCGTCGTTTCTTTTTCTGGGTTCATTCGAGTACATGCGCGAGGCCGCACGCAGGCCGTATCTCATAACCGGCCACATCTATTCCAACGGCATCCCGGTCTTAAGGGCCAAGGACATAAACCAGAACGGCATGCTGGCTTCGGCCAAATGGAGCCGGGTGAAGACCGTGACAACCGAGAACAGCCTGGAGGCTGGCCGAGAGCTCTTCTACCTGGAGTGCTCCAGTTGCCACAGCACCGGGGGCCCCATGCTGGATATTCTGCCCCGCTCAGCCAAGTATTCCACCTCTGGCATGGAGGCCCTGCTCACCGGCCTGGGCAAGATAGGAAAGTACATGCCGCCCTTCCTGGGAACCGCTGAGGAGAAAAAGGCTCTGGCCGCATACCTCACCGAAGGGCTGCACGGGACCAGACCGCCGTCTTCCGTTGCCATTGACCGGACGCTGGACTTAGTGCCAGCCTTCGAAGATGCCGCGCCCTATGTGCTCACCGCGGTGGCGGACAAAGGCATCAACATGCTTTTCGACACCAAGGGGCAGTGGTCGCTCAATATCGGAGCCCAGGGGCTGACCGCGCACCTCATCCGGCGCGGACCTTCGCCCCAGCTGGTCACCGAAGGCGTCACCGTGGTCTACTCGGTCGAAGGTCAGGCCGGAGGAAGTCTCAAAGCTTCGGGTAGGGCCTTCCGGGCCGACGTGGTCCCGGTGTCGCCATACACACAAGGAGATCAGGCCAAGGAGCAGGCATCCGGTCAACCAGACACTCAGACCCCGTCGGGGTTCAATCCCTATCCAGTGGCCGTGGTCCAGGCCTTTGACGCGTCGGGCAAGCTCCTGGCGGAAACCAAGGCCGTGCTGCCCGTGTCCACGGAGCTTGGCTGCAAGAACTGTCATGGAGGCCAGTGGACCCACAAAGTGGCGGGCGTTGCCCCGGCAACGGCCCAGGACGTGCTCAAGGCCCACGACCGCCTGAGCCTCACCAGCCTGGCCAAGGACGCCGGCAAGGTGGACTGCCGCTCCTGCCACGACAACCAGGCCACGGGCGCCAACCGTTCGCTCAACCTGTCCGCCGCAGTGCACGGGCTGCATGCCGTGTATCTGGCCGGGCGCGGGGCGGACGCGTGCGACATGTGCCACCCCACGGCCCCCAAGGGAGCGACCCGCGCCTTGCGCGATCCTCACGCCGCTTCTGGGCTCGACTGCACCAACTGCCACGGCCCCTTGGAGGATCACGCCCTTTCCCTGCTCACGCGCGAGGAGCAGAAAGGGGTCAAGGCGGCCAAGCCTTTACTTGCGCTGATCAAGCAGCGCGACGCTGCTCCCGTGCCCCGCGCACCCTGGGTGAACGAGCCCAAGTGCGTCACCTGCCATGTGGGCTACAAGTCTCCCGTGAACGACCGGGCATATGGCAGCTGGACGTCCGGGGCGGGGGAACTTTTCAAAGCAAAACGGGACGACATGGACTCGCTGACCTGCGCTTCCTGCCACGGCTCGGTTCATGCGGTGTACCCGGCGGACAATCCCTACGGGAAGGACCGGGACAACCTCCAGCCCCTTCAGTACCAGCACAAGGCCAGGGCCCTGGGTGGCGCCAAGAACTGCAGGGCCTGCCACACCATCGATATGGATTCGGCCGCGCACCATCCGGGAATGGGGGTGGAGTAGGCTTACGCGGGTTGTTTCGTCGCGACAGAGCAAGGCCCCGGCTGGGATCAGTCGGGGCTTTTTCTTTGGTTCGCGTCAGGAGAGGTGGAGGAAGGCCTCCGGCGGCCAAAGGGCTTTGCCCTTTGGAATCCCATGTAGCTTCGCGGGGAGTATGGGACGATGGTTTAGGGTAAGCCGTAGGCCTTGGAGAATCTCTCGTGTTCGTCTTTGGGCAGCTGGACCAGCAAGGGTGTCTTCTTTGCGTCCAGCCAGGCGGCCACGCGCTCCATGTTCTCTCGGGACATGGCCGTGCATCCGGACGTGTAGGAATCCGGTGTCCGCCAGATGTGCAGGAAGATGCAGGACCCGCCGTTCGGGACAGGAGGCGTGGCGTTGTGGGCCACCACGACGCCAAGGTCGTACTGGTGGTCCAGCCGTCGCATCTGCTCGGAGCTGGTCCATCCCTTGGAAGCCAACGTCGAGGTGTCCAGCACTTGATTGTAGTGTTGCGAGGCCGCGTCGTCCACGCACTCGTATGCTGCGGTCATCTGCGTGTAGGGGATCTTCAGCGCGCGCTTGCTGGCCGGGGCTGTGCCGAAGGCCGGGCCCAGCAGGAAAATCCCAGCCGGAGCCTTGCCGTCTCCTTCTCTCTTCACAGGGCCGGGGCCAGTATCGCTATGCAGACCGGCCCCCCAGCCCATTCCATTCTTGCCGAGCATGACAGGTATGGGTGGGCCGACCGCCTTCCAGGTTTTTCCAGGTGTTCTCTCAAAGAGGCGCATCTGAGCATTGCGCGTCTCCCAGCCGTCAGTCAGGACGAGAAGCACCTGGTTCGACTGCGACGCCGGGTTCGTCTGGGCGCAGGCGGTGTCGCAGGCAAACGCCAGGAGGGTTGCCAGAACAAAGACGAAACGGGTGGACCAGGCAGTCATGGTGTAGTTCAGGTGAAGACCGCAGGGGTTGCCCTTAATCCCACTCGATGCCCTTGTATTCATCCGGCTTGTATTCGAGCTCCACGGGTTTCTCAGCCGGTTCGCTCTTTGTCTTGGGTTTCGCCTTGGACGGCACTTTGGCTTGTCCTTTAGGTTCCGCTTTTGTTTGTGCCTTGGCCTTGGGCTTGGCTTCCGCTGCAATCTCGGCAGTCTTCTTCGTTGCGGCTTTGGGCGCGGCCTTCGAGGCAGTTGCCTTTCGGGAAGGCGCCTTGGCAACTGGAGGGGCGACGGCCGGCACCGCTTGTGCTTCGACTACACTCGGGTCGTCGACCCCAACGTCAGCCATGGGAGCGTCCGGGGAGCCGGGCTTCTTCTTGCGACGGCGGCGGCGTTTGCGCTTCTTCTGCTCCGCGTTCTCGCCGCCAGGGGCGGAAGCAGCATCCAGCACGGCGTCGGCCTGTGCGGGCATCTCGCTCCCGGTCAGGGCAATGTCTGCTTTGGGTGCGTCGCCAGCGTTTTCGTCGGCACGGGATTCGATGCGAGGCTCCCGTTCGCGGCGGGGCTCGCGTTCCCGGTATGCCTCACGCTCCCTGCGTGGTTCGCGATCGCGACGGGGCTCGCGTTCCCGCCTCTCTCCTCTGGATTCCTGGGACACGCCTTCAGGTTGCACCGGTACGGCGTACAGGGTGGTCTGGTAGCGTTCGTCCAAGAGCATGGCCAATATGGAGGCGTCCTCGGTGGCGGCAAGCTCCTGAGCCAGGGGCAGAAAACGCTGCAACCGTACCTTTTTCAAAGGCGGCATTTTGCGCAGCTCGCCTTCCAGAAGCGCGGTCAGACGTTCGCCCACCACTGCTGAAACGTCCTCGTCCGTGGGAACCGGCCTTTTTATCAGGTCGATGGTGAAACGCTGGCCGATGCGTTTTATGGCAATTTCTTCCATGATGTTCACCAGGGTGATGGCCGTGCCTGAAGCCCCGGCGCGTCCGGTGCGTCCGGCCCGGTGCACGTAGGATTCCGGGTCCTCCGGGGGCTCGTACTGGATCACGTGGGATAGCTCGGGAATGTCCAGGCCCCGTGCGGCCACGTCCGTGGCCACCAGAAAACGCAAGTTTTTCTTGCGTAGGCGCATGAGGACCTGTTCGCGCTTGGCTTGTGTGAGATCCGCCGAGAGTTCCTCGGCATCGTAGCCGAAGCCTTTGAGCACCTCGGTGATGTAATGAACGTTGGCCTTGGTGTTGGAGAAAATAATGGCCGAGGTGGGGTTCTCAATTTCCAGCAGGCGCACCAGGCAGCGGTCTTTGTCCATGCCCGGCACTTCGATGTACTGGTGCAGGATGTCCGCCACATGGACCTGTTTGGCCGAGAGAGACAGGAAATTCGGATTGTCCATGAACTCTTCGGCCAGACGAAGAACATAGGGCGGGTAGGTGGCTGAGAAGAGAAAGGAGGAAACGCGGCGCTTTGGCAGGTAGCGCTTTATTTCCTTCATGTCCGGGTAGAATCCGATGGAGAGCATTCGGTCGGCCTCGTCAAAGACCAGCACGCGCATTCCGTCCAGGGTGAGGTTTCGCCGCAGCAGATGGTCCAGGATGCGCCCGGGTGTGCCCACCACCAGGTGGGCTCCGGCGCGCAGTTCGTCGGTCTGCTGGCCATAACCGACGCCGCCGTAGACCGTGGCCACTTTCAGATCCGTGCCGGAAAAGAGCATCTCGGCATCCATGGCCACTTGTTTGGCCAGCTCGCGAGTGGGGCAGAGAACCAAGGCCTGGGTCTGGGGCTTCTCCTTGTCGAGCAGGTGGAAGATGGGCATGAGAAACGCCCCGGTCTTGCCGCTGCCCGTGCGGGACTGGACCATGAGATCCTGGCCTGTGAGCAGGTAGGGCAAGGCTTTTGCCTGCACGGGCATGAGGGTCTCCCATCCTGCTCGGGCCATGGCTTGGCGCAGCTGTTCGGGAAGCTCCTAGAGAGTGAGTTCAGGCAGGGAAGCCTCAGGTTCGATGAGAGTCTCGAACTCGTCGGGCGATTGGGAAGAATCGTTGGTGTTGTCCATGTGTGCCTTGGTTGGAAAAGGATCGTTTGATGCCGCGCAGGTTCGAGCGGCGCCTTACGCTGTACAGACTTTCCGGGAAAAGAAAAAGGCCCCTCGGGTGAGGGGCCTTGCTGGTTGTTCTTAGCTGTTGCCAGCCGATTCGCACAGTGTGGCGTATCAGCCTAGAAGGCGTACTTCACGGCCAGGTTGCCGCCCCAGTTGTCCGAACCCTTGTTGCTGAACTCGCCGATGTGCTGCCAGCGTCCGGCAAGCTGCAGGCTGATGGCCTGGCTCAGGAACACGTTCATGCCGACTTCACCCACCTCGGTCAGGTTGGAGGAGTAGCCGTTGCGGGGCACCTTCACTCCCGAGAAGAACCCGCCCAGGCCGATGCCGCCGAACACGGAGAACTTCTCCTGGTTGATGAAGTGGTAGCGCGCCAAGGCAATGGGGCTGAACGCGTTCACGGTTTCGTAGTTGGCGTTGCCGGACCACCAGGGGTTGCGCTTTTGGGTGATCACATACCCCAGCGCCTCCACACTCAGGGAAAAACCATCGGCCACGAAGTAGCCGCCTTCGACTCCGTAGGAGAACATGGAGCTGATGCGGTCGTTGGAGTTGGCGTACATGCCCACCTTGGGCTCGACGTAAACTGTGCCGGCGTCCAGGGTTTTGGCTTGGGCCAGGCCGGCGCTCAGACCGAATGCCACGAGCAGACCCAGGATGAGAGTTCTCTTAAAAAATGTGTTCATAAATTCCTCCTTGAGCTGGAACCTCCAGCCGTGCCGAGATATATTTTCTGCATTGGGCTCATGTCAAACTGCTTTGCATGAAAACATCATTACAAAATAGTCATCGTCAAGGGACGGTCAAGGTGAACATCAATAGAAGCGAGGGTAAAATATTCACTTTTTAGAATGTTCACGTTCCTATCGCAGAGCAATGAATTGTCAGGTAGAGGCGGAATGGACTGGAGCAGAGGACGAGTGGTTCGTTTCAAGTCGTGGAGTGAGACCCGCAGTGTGGCTGCCGGAGCTTGCTGGGTGCCTACCTGTTGAGATAGTTCGGGGAACGTATCGCGAATATATTTCACGGCTTGCCTGGAAGGCCGGCGGACGGAGCTTGCGTTGGGCCTGAAGACACATCCACGAATGCGAGTTCATTCAAGTAAGGTATCAGTTGTGGCCGTCGCGGCATGCCTGGCGATTTTTTTCGCCACGCAGGCCTGGGCGCGGAGCGTGGGGTATACGGTCACACGCGTCCTGCCCCATGACCCAAATGCCTTCTCCCAAGGGTTGATACTTGCGGACGGATACTTTTACGAGAGCACTGGCTTGAATGGACATTCGAGCCTGCGCAAGGTCGAACCGTCCACCGGCAGGATACTGGCCCGCGTCGACCTCGACCGGGCCGATTTTGGCGAGGGGTTGGCCTTATGGAACGGCACCCTTTTTCAGCTTACCTGGTTGTCAAAAAAGGTGTTTCTCTACGACGCCGGAACATTGACACTCAAGGGCACCCTGCCTCTTGAAACAGAGGGCTGGGGAATCGCATCCACCCCTTGGGGGCTTGTGACCAGCAATGGAAGCAACACTCTTGTCTGGCGCGATCCCTTAAGCTTCCGGCCCACGCGGACGCTTCATGTGAGCGACGGATCCCGGCCAGTGGACAGGCTAAACGAGCTGGAGTGGGTGGAAGGGTTCATTCTGGCCAACGTCTGGCATGAGGATCGCATAGCAGTCATTTCGCCAGCCTCGGGAAAGGTGGCCGCCTGGATCGACTGCTCCGCGCTTCGAGCCAGGCTCGGTCCCCTGCCGCCGGATTCAGACCTGAACGGCATTGCCTGGGATGCTGCGGCCAAGAAGCTATACGTTACAGGGAAACACTGGCCCGCACTGTTCGAACTCGCCCTGGAGGGGCTTCCCAAACCATGAAGAAAGTCAGATGCAAGAACTGCCGGTACTGGAAGGGGCCGATCCCCTACGAGAACCGCTACTGTCCACCAGAGGACATGGGCAAGGGCGAATGGGGCTTCTGTAAACGGCACGCGCCGCGTCCTCTGGTGGAGAACGTGGAGACCGTCCGGGGAAAGACATTCATCACGGTGTGGCCCGAAACTTTGGCCCAGGACGTCTGCGGAGAATTCGCGCTGATACCGCTCCAGAAGGAGTAGGACGGCCGGGTCAGGCTTTTTTCCCGGCCTTTGCATAAGCGCGGAGCATCAGCCACAACCCAACGAACACCATGGGCAACGACAAAAGCTGTCCCATGGTCACCCAGCCGAACGCCAGGTATCCGAGTTGCGCATCCGGCTCGCGGATGAGTTCCACCAGAAACCGGAAAAAACCGTAGAGTGTAAGAAACAGCCCCATCACCGCACCGGGCGGCCTCTTCTTGGACGAGTACAACCACAACACGCAAAAAAGAACCAGACCCTCGAGTCCGGCTTCATAGAGCTGGGACGGGTGGCGCGCTATGGCTCCGGCTCTGGGGTCCGGGAACACCACGCCCCAGGGCTGGTTCGTGGGCCCGCCCCACAGCTCCCCGTTTATGAAGTTGCCGAGCCGTCCGAAAAAGAGGCCGGGAGGGGCCAGCGGGGATAAAAAGTCCCCGATATCCAGGAAGGACTTTTTGTGCTTGCGAGCGAAGAACCAGACCACCACGCACAGGCCGATGAGCCCGCCGTGGAAGCTCATGCCCCCGTGCCACACCTGCAGTATGGACAAGGGCTCACGTATGTAGGCCGAAAGATCGTAAAAAAGCACGTAGCCAAGACGCGCTCCAAGCACCAGGCCGAGCACGCACCAGGTGATGAAGTCGTCAACCATGGCCGGGGTCCATCCTGAACCGGGCCGCGACGCCCGGGAACGGGCGAGCGTCCAGCCGACGGCAAAACCCAGCAAGTACATGAGGCCGTACCAGCGGACCTGGAGAGGGCCCAGGTTCAAGGCAACGGGGTCGAAGTCGGGGTGGATGATCATAGAGGAAGCTGTGCCCTTAATGAAAGCGGCATGGACGTTTCATTCTTTGAAGGTTTGTCCGTTTAGAGCCCAGGCAAGTCGCGTGAAGATTGGTACGGTCATGCTATAAATCGCGCAACATGGATTTGGCCTTTTCGAAATGCGGATTGATCTCGAGAGTCTTTTGAAGGTATTCGGCAGCGAGATCCTTTTTCGAAGCGCTCATATACACTGCGGCGATATTGAAACACACGGTCTCATTGATGGACCAGAGTTCAGGGTTTAGCCGCAGGGCCTTGTCGATGTAGTTGTAAGCGTCCTGGAACTGGCGGCCCTCTCCGCAGGCCATGGCCATGTTGTAGTAAAGATTCGCATCGTTCGGGGAGATTTTGAGGCCCTTGCGGTATTCCTCGATGGCCTGGTCCCACCGGCCCTGTTTGCGCAGACTGATGCCCAGACGATTGAAGGTCTCGATGTCGGTTTTGTCGAGCATTCCTTTCTTTATATCCAGGGCTTGCCTGAGGTACTTTTCCGATATCTCGGGCGCGCTGGATATGCACAGTTCAGCGATGGTGCGTGTTACCCGGCTGACCAGCGCCATGGCTTCTTTGTGCGCCAATTTGATGGCCCCGTCGAAAATCTCGACGGCCTTGTCGCGCTCCCCCATGTTCAGATAGTTGTCTCCGATGCTTATCTTTCGGTCCACATTGAGGGGGCTTATTCTGTCCAATCTTTCCAGGTACTTTGTCTCTTCACTGATATTGCCCGTTTCCTTGAGAAGCTCGGCCGTTCTCTTGATGGGCTCCAGGTAGAGCTTCCCATTGCGGGAGGCCTCCATGTAGGCTTCCAGAGCCTCTTCTAACTTGCCCTGACCTTTGAGGCTGTCCCCCAAAACGAGCAAGGCCGCAGGGCTGCCAGGTTTTATCTCGAGTATCTTTTTGGCAATGTCCGCAGCCTCTTCGTACCTCTCGGTATCGTTCAGCTGTTTCCCGGTATCAATGAGTTCACCAATCTGCCCGCGGGGCTTAACAGTGAAAGCGATTTTCTCGATGAGCGTGTCCGGGGAAATCGGTTTGGTGATGACGTTGTTCGCCCCGAGCTCGTGCAGGTAGATGAGCACCTCCCTGGCGACTTCATTGGTCAGGATGATGATCAGTACGTCCGGATGTTGGTTTTTCAGGAATTGGACAAGATCGTGGGTATATTTCCCGTTTATTTCCCGCTCCACAAAAAAAACGATGCGGTGGCCTTTCCCCAATACGATGCGGATTTGTTTTTGAAGCTGGTCGGGGGTCGTTACGTTGACGATGCAATCGTCCTTGATGTGCAGGTGGCGCAGCAGAGTGCCGCGCAGATTCCTGTCGAAAAGGGGGTCCTGGCTGAGAACGAGGAAAACGCCGTTGTGTTGGAGGACAAACTCCCGAACGTCCTCATCGTAAACCTTCACTTTCATCAAATTCCTCCGCCCGGCAGCGTTGCAAATGTCGGTTGAACAAGCGCCGAACGCCTGGGATAGACGGGTTTTCGACGAGTTGACGCCGTCATTCTAAATGCAGAACGAAAAATTGCAAGGAAGGTTTGAAAAAGAGAGGATTCAAGGCGGAGGCGAAACCTGAATGTCACACTCGTGAAACAGCTCCTCAATGGTCGTTGGTCATACGTCATCTAGCGAAAGAGGTTGGGGAGCCGCTTGAGAGCCCCGCCCAATAAGCGCCAGGAGCGTGCCATGACCAATCAGATGCTTCAGACGTTTTGTGCGACCCTCAATGAAATGTTGGAACGGACCACCGGCAAAATGCGAGCCACAGTGGAGGAGCTTGCCGGTTTTGAAACCCTGCCCCCGGACATCGCGGACCGTGCGTCCATGGAGTCGGACCGCAACTTCGCCCTTCTTATGAGAGAGCGGGACCGGCAAACCCTTGCGCGCATCCGGGAAGCCCTGAGCCGCATCGAGTCCGGCGAATATGGTGAATGTGAAGAGTGCGGAGACGAGATAGCCATAGCCAGGCTTAAGGCACAGCCCATGGCCGCCCTGTGCGTTCACTGTCAGTCGCGGCGTGAGGATGTGGAGCGCTTAAGAGCGGTCGACGCGTCAGTTTTTTTTCAGGCTTAGGCGGAGCTGGCTGTACTCCTCGGGATCCATGGCGAAGCCGTGCTCCTGAGCCGGGAACCGCCCGGAACGGACCTCCTGGGTGAAGCGGCCGAGGGCTTCCCGGGCCAAGGCGCCGAGTTCAGCGTAGCATTTGACGAAACGAGGCTTGACCCCCTCGTAGAGCCCCAGCAGGTCGTGGAACACCAGAACTTGTCCGTCGCAGGCCGGCCCTGCGCCGATTCCGATGGTAGGGATGGGGATGGTCTGGGTTACTATCTCGGCCACCTGGGACGGAACGCATTCCAGGACCAGGGCAAAACACCCGGCCTCGGCCAGGGCCAGGGCGTCGTCTAAAAGAAGCCGGGCCTCACGGGCGGTTTTGGCCTGGACCCGGTAGCCGCCAAGTGCGGCGACATGTTGCGGGGTGAGTCCCAGGTGTCCCATCACCGGGATGCCCGCCCCGACGATGGCTCGAACCTGAGGCAGTATCTCTCCCCCCCCCTCAAGCTTGACGGCTTGGGCTCGTCCAAGTTTTACAAGCCGCCCTGCGTTTCGGACCGCCTGCGCAATGTCCGCCTGGTAGGACATGAACGGCATGTCCGCCAGCACCAGCGCTTTGGTTGCTCCGGTTGATACCGCGGATACGTGGTGGAGCATTTGGGACATGGTGACGCCAAGCGTGTCCGGCTGACCCAGAACCACCATCCCCAGCGAGTCGCCCACGAGCAGGATGTCAGCTCCCGCTGCTTCGGCCAGTCCGGCTTGTCCCGCATCGTAGGCCGTTATGACGGTGAGTTTCCGTTCACCCTTTGCGGCAGTGATGTCTGGCGCAGTGATTCGTTTTTCCCGCATGGTTCCTCCCGGCAGATGGCTTGGGGGAGAGACTATAGCCAAATACGGGCGGATTGTCTCTTGCGGGGTGAGCTCAAACCGGGGACATGATCCAGATTACCCGGCCCAAGACGATGCTGTGCATGCGCTCGAGCGGGACTCGCTGTTGCGGAATGCTGGGATTGTCGGCGCTTACGAGGGCCATGCCGGTTTGTCTGTCCAGATGGATTCTGCGGACGGTGATGCCCTCCAGAGGAAGATTGAGGCCATGAAAAGCGCCGGGGGACATCTCTTTGTCGTGCAGGTATATACCCACAAAGGCGTTTCGTCTGATTGAGGGCTCCATGGACGCGTCGGACATTCTGACAGCAGCCAAGGACCCTTCGGGATATTTTAAAAGAAAGGACGAAGAATCGGACGTTGCGCCGCCTGTGTTCATTTCCGAGGCCGAGAGGAAGGTTGGGGGCAGGCCGTCGTAAACCCATCTGGGGTTGAGCTTGTGTTGCTTGTAAAGCTTCAAGGCCCATTCCCCGGGAATGACCCCGCGGCGTTTTGCGTCGGAAATGCTGGACTGTCTGATGTTTAAGATGTCTGCTAGTTCGAGCTGGGTAGATATGTTCAAGGCTTTGACGATGCGGGTGAAACCCTCTGTGAACTCGTTTCCCCCGGGTTTGGACGTCGTGGCGCTGTTGAAGCCGGGTGTCGAGGAACGGAAAGACATCGGCCGTACTCCTTACTGCTCGTGGATATAGGCTCAACTCTATGAAGTTTAGCAACGAATAGATGGACGTGGCTATTGCCTTCGCTCCGCAATTTCCATACTTTATAGAAAGAATCTAGACTGTTGAGGAGGCTCGCCATGGCCAAACCTTACCACGATATGGACCTGATTACATTCCAGCGCCGGTTCGGAACCGAAAAGGCCTG